>JBLHFL010000094.1:0-7805 GCA_047618105.1 Granulosicoccus sp. | reverse complement strand
GGCGCCCTATGTCGATATCGATATGCACCCTAATGCCGATGAGTGGCTCGATGCGATCTATTTTTCGCCGCACAAGTTTCTCGGCGGACCGGGCAGTAATGGCGTGCTGGTCTTTAATCAGGCGCTGTACCAGAACCGAATACCCGACCAGCCCGGTGGCGGCACCGTCTTATGGACCAACCCCTGGGGCGAACATCGCTTTATCAAGGATATCGAGCAGCGCGAATCCGGCGGTACGCCGGGCATCTTACAAACCTTGCGCACGGCTCTGGCGATTCAGCTAAAAGAGGAGATGGGCACCGAGCGCATTGCGGCACGCGAAGCCTGGTTGAATCAGCGGCTGTTTGCCCGTTTGAGTGCGATGCCTGCGGTGAGGGTTCTGTCCGATCAGCATCGGGATCGGTTGAGTGTGTTTTCCATCGTCTTTGCCAACCTGGATTACCGCAGTGCGGTGCGGCGGCTGAGTGATCGGTTTTACATCGAATCGCGCGGCGGCTGTGCCTGCGCCGGCACCTACGGTCACCATTTGCTGGCCATCGATCAATGCACCTCCAATGCGATCACCGCCGGATTGGACGAGGCGTGCCCAACCGATAAGCCGGGCTGGGTGCGCATCAGTCTGCATCCGTCGATGAGTGTGGCACAGCTGGATCGATTGGCCGATGCCATCGGCGCGGTGGCTCAGCTATCGGTCGACCAGACGCCACTGCCTAGAACGCCCGCCGCCGATTTTTGGACCACGCTTAGCTGATTGCCTGCTTGGGGACATAGTCCGGCGTACATTAGGGCCGGGTTAAGTTCTCTGGGCCGGCACTGCGCACCACGATATTGTCTTCAATCCGCACGCCACCGAAGGGTTTTAACTGCTCGATCAAGGCCAAATCGCAGCCATGCTTGCCGATCTCGGCCTGCATTTTGGTTAGCAGCATGGGGATAAAATAGAGCCCCGGTTCGATGGTAATCACGCTGCCCTCGGCCAGCGGTCGAGTCAGGCGTAAAAAGGGCGCATGCTCGGGTGGTTTTTCGATCATGCCGCTGCGGTCTTGCTGGTGGCCGCCGACATCGTGGACCTGTAAGCCGAGCAGATGCCCGATGCCGTGCGGGAAAAAGACCTGGGTTACCCGCTTGGCCAGCTGCTCATCGACGCTCAGCGAGCAGATGCCGGTCGCGCGCAAGGTTTCGGCACTATAGCGCAGGGCCGCTTCATGAATCGCCAGATAGGGTGTACCCACCTGACAGAGCTCGACCAACTGGCGCTGATAGGCATCGACGCGCTCGACCAGTTCGCGGAACACGCCCCGATCGGTGGTGCTGGTCCGGGTAATATCGCTGGCATAGCCGTTCACCTTGACCCCAGCATCGATCAGTAGGGTATGTGACTGCTCCGGTGGGGTTAGGTTTTTGCGTTCATAATGCAGCACCGCGGCCGATTCGTTCAAACCGACGATGGCACCATAGGGTTCATCAATTTGCTGTTGTTCGCTGGCAATCAGGTAGGCACGGTGAATGTCGAGCTCGGACAGGCCGTTTAAAAAGCCCTGTTCGGCTGCGGCATGGCCCACCAGGGCGCGCTCATTGGCCCGGCGCAGCTGGGAAATCTCCCATTCTGTCTTGACCGCCCGATCGAAATTCAGCCAATGAATCAGATGTTCCGGATTGACCAACAGTTGATGGCGCCTAGGCAGAACGTGCGGGCTTTGGGTCAATACCGCGACCCGACCGGATAACTCACCAAGCCAGTCGGTATCGGCGGCGGCAATAATCTGCCAAGGGTCCGTCCAGGTGCCCGTGGGTGCGCTCGGGCAGACATGCCAAAAATCCTGCTTGGCCGGCCAATAGAGGCGCAGACCCTGAGTCGGGCTATAGACCACCCAGGTTTCAGCGGGCAGGTCATAGGGTAACCATTGTTGGGCAAAGGCCGCCGGATGAAAGGGGTGACTGAGGTCGTCCAATGCATAATGGGTTAGACTGCCAGCATGAACTGCGATGGCATCGAGTTGAAATTGATCACAGGCGAGCTGATAGCGCTGCATCAGGGCCTGAAGGTGGGCTTGATAGAGAGACATGGGGCCTGCATCCTGTTGGCTGGGTGAGTTGCTCCCGTTAGTGTAACGCTGGACGATAACAGGGGCTAGAGATGAAGTGTTTGGGTATTCTGGGCGGTATGAGTTGGGAAAGCACGGCGCACTATTATCAACTGATCAATGAGGGGGTTAAGGCTCGCCTCGGTGGCCTGCACAGCGCCGATCTGTTGGTGCGCTCGGTTGACTTTGCCCTGATCGAACGCTGGCAACAGCAAGGCGATTGGCACAGTGCCGCGGCCTATCTTGCCCATGCCGCACAGTTGCTCAAGGCGGGCGGGGCAGAAGGCCTGGTGATTGCCACCAACACCATGCATAAGGTTGCCGATGACATCATTCAAGCATCGGGTCTGGAGCTGATTCATATCGCCGATTGCACCGGTGCTGTTTTGCAGGCCGAGGGTCGCCAGAAAGTTGCACTATTGGGCACGGCCTTTACCATGGAGCAAAGCTTTTATAAACAGCGCCTAATCGACCATTTCGACCTGGAAGTGATCGTTCCCGATCGAGCGCAGCGCGATGATGTGCATCGTATTATTTATCAGGAGCTGTGCCTGGGCCAGATTAACCCAGCGTCACGACAACGCTATCAGGAAATAGTTGCTGACTTGGCCGACCGAGGCGCGCAGAGCGTGATCCTCGGTTGTACTGAGATCGGCATGCTGATTGGCCCCGAGGACACCCCGGTGGCCTTAATTGATACTACCCTTATACATGCCCAGTCTGCCGTAGAGTGGCTGTTGGCCGAACAGTGAAATTAATAGGAGCGCGCATTGGCGATTATTGAAGCCGTATTGTGGGATATGGACGGCGTATTACTCGATTCAGAACGTCTGGTTCAGGATGTTTTCAGTCAGGTCATGACCGAACAGGGCGTGATGGCGGACCCCGCTGCACGCTATTTGGAGACCGTGGGCATGAATCATCAAGGCATCGTGCAGTGGTACCTGCAATTTGTCGACAGTCTGGCGTTGGCTGAGCACTATTGCAGCTTGGTCGGCGCGCGCTACCGGAGCCGGGCAAGCGACGAGTTGGAACTGAAAGAGGGGGTGATCGAGGCGCTCAACTCGGTCGCCGACGCGCATTTGCCGCAAATGGTGGTTACCAGTACCCCGAACGGTCATGCGCGCCAGAAATTGGCCCAGTTTGGACTCAATGCCTATTTTGAACATCTAATCGGTGGTGACCAGGTAAGCCAGGGCAAACCGCATCCGGAGCCCTATTTAAGCGGCTGCAACCTATTGTCGGTCGATCCAGCTCGGGTACTGATTATCGAAGACAGTGCCAATGGCGTTGCCTCGGGCTTGGCGGCCGGTTGCATGGTGGTGCACGTCCCAGATTTGATCGAGACTAATCCGGAATGGCAGGATTCGATCTATGATGCGCTCGATTCACTGGCGAGTTTTCCGCGCTGGTTGGCGATGCAGCGCGGCGGCGACTGGTTATGAACCTAGGCGCGATAGAACCCCTAGCGCATCTGGGCATCGAGCTAGTGCACTGCAATGCGGCAGAGGCGGTGTTTAGCCTGCCGCTGGACGGCAACCGGAACGACAAGGCAACGGTCTTTGCCGGCAGTCAATATTCGGTGTTGGTCCTGGCCGGCTGGTATCTGACCAGCGCCTGGGCGGCCGAACAGCAGCTGGGTGATAAGGTCGCAATCAAGGACTCCCAGGTTCAATACCCCAAGGCGGCGCTGACCGATTTGCGCATCGTGGCGCGTTTTATCAGTCCGCCCGAGTGCCGGCCCAGTGGCCATTGGCGCGCGTTGTTGAGCGTCGAGGCACGCGATGCGCAAGGTGAACTGGTCAGCCAATTCACCGGTGATTACCGGATCCTTCAGGCGTGAGGGTGGTGCCCCTGAATCGGCTGTTAATTCAACCGACGGTGCAATTGAGCTGGATTGAACAGCATCGGCGTATCGAATTCGTGCTCGATGCCGCTCTGCAGGCGCTCTTCAATCGCCTTTGGTCGCTCTATCAGACCGATAGCGCGGTCACTGTGCCGGCCTTTCTCACGTCGGCGTCGGCGCAGCCCTTTAATCTGATCGATGACGATCGATTATTTGCCTTGTTGGTGGGGGCCGATTATATCCAACAAAAACACCCACAATTTAGGGTTGAGCTTGGCCAAGCCAATCTGGTCTGGGCGATTTAACCGAGCAGGCCCGGCCTAAAACCCTATAGCCCAGCTCAATAACTCGTCTAAATAGCTGAAATCTAATGGCTTTTCTACTATTCTAGGGAGCTCGACCCGCCATAAAAGAATTACTCGTGTTTGCAGACATCCGCCCCTTTCAAGATGCAGAAGTAAAGACCGTACTGAAAACAACCCTCAACGATCCAGCCTTGGCCAAAGCCATGGGCTCTTGGTTGGCACCGGGTTTGAACAAAAGAGCGCCGTGGCTGTTACAACCGCTGATTCGCGCGCTGTTGAAGCTATATCTCTGGTCGGTAACCGATGTAGCGAGCTTTCAACAGAAATTAAGCCCGCTGGTGAGTCGTTTGCTGAAGAAGTCTGTCGCCGAGTTTTCGGTGCACGGTCTGGACCGGCTGGACAAACAGAAGGCCTATCTCTTTGTGTCCAATCACCGCGATATCGTTATGGACCCGGCTATGTTGAATTGGGCCTTGCACCAAAACGGCTTTCAGACGGCGCGGATTGCCGTTGGCGATAACCTGTTAAGCCAACCCTTTTCCGCCAATCTGATGCGCTTGAATAAGAGCTTTATCGTCAAGCGGGGTATTACCGGGTTGAAGGCGCGCTTTAAAGCCGCCCAAGAATTGTCCCGCTATATCCACTATTCGATTCTCGAAGAATCGGCCAGCATCTGGATTGCACAGCGCGAAGGTCGCTCCAAAGACGGCTACGATCGGACCAATCCGGCGGTCATCGGCATGTTTAGTCTGAGTAAGCCCAAATTGCGCGCCTACTCTGAGTACATCAATGAACTGAATATAGTGCCGGTGGCGATCAGCTATGAGCTTGATCCGCTCGACCTGGCCAAGGCGCGGGAACTCTATGCGCTTGAAATCACCGGCGATTATGTAAAGCGCAAAAACGAAGATTTGAATTCGATTGCCCGCGGTATGACCGGCTGGAAAGGCCGGGTGCACCTGGAGTTTGGTGAGGTGTTGCAGGGTCAATTCGAAACCGACGATGAGGTCGCCGAGCAAATCGATACCCAAATCCACCAGATCTATCAGAGCTTTCCGACCAACGACTGGGCTGAGGCCTGCTTGAATAATAATGTCGGCGAGGTCGCCAATACCAATGTCGAGACACTGAAACAGCGGGTCGAGTCGGCCCGAGCGGAATTAAGACCCTACATTCTCAAACAGTACGCCAACGGTTTGCGTATGCGCCGCGGCGAGGCACCGCTCTAATGGCCTTACCAGGGGTTCAGGGTCTCCATCACATCGCGTTGATTTGCTCGGACTATCAGGTAGCTAAGCGGTTTTATGTTGAGCTGTTGGGCGGCACGGTGATCGCCGAAACCTATAGGGCGGCGCGTCAGAGTTATAAACTGGATATCGGTTTTCCGGGGTTTGAGTTGGAATTATTCACGTTTCCGGCTGCCCCCGCGCGGCCCTCAACGCCTGAGGCCCAGGGCTTGCGTCACTTGGCGATCCGAGTTGATGACCTTGACGTGGCCATCGCCTACCTGCAGCAACACCAGGTGGTGGTGGAGCCGGTGCGCGTGGATGAACTGACCGGTAACCGCTTTACGTTCTTCCCCGATCCCGATGGCCTGCCGCTCGAGCTGGTTGAGTGCCTAAGCTAGAGTCGGGCGATTGGCTTAGCGAGTACAATTAACCGGCGTTTCATCTCTGCTTATGTTCGGTCAGCGATGGTGGTTTTTTGCACGCTCGCCTGGCTAACCCCATTGTCCTGAGCCAACCCAGTCATACTTTAGGAAAAGGGCGCGACTAGGGTGACGGCCAGAATAATGGCTGCAGATCCGAAGCCGGTTAAAAAAGCCATATAGCCATAACGCAACATACGGAATTTCTTTCTGGCCAGGTATTGACCCAAACCGTATATTTCGCGCAGCTGTACCTCGTAAGAGAGCGACGGATTGTTCATAGTCTCTTCCATAACGGTTAGATAGTCATCGAACTTGAGAGTATGAAAGTCTCCAAAAAACAACGGGTTGAAGGTGGGGTTGTCCAAGTTCAAGTCACCTTCAGGCCGTTTGGACAAACTTCTGGTTGGCATTACGACGTAGCAGGCGAAATAGATAGTGATTAAACAGAACAGCATTAGCGCCGCTAGGGCCGGGCGATAGACTACATTGCCCAGTTGTGGCAAGCAGAGCGTGGTCACCACAGATGACATGGTGAGGAGCATATTGGCCTTGGCGTCGGCCATAGACGATAGGGTGACATGATGCTGACGCGTCTGCCTTAACATATGGTCGATGTGTACTGCCGGGGTCTGAACGTGCATAGAGGTTCCTATTGTTTTTGGGGTGACTGGCTAGACAGGCAACAGTGACTAATATCGCACCCAACCATCATTCTAACTCATTATCCTCATAACGACTATTTAACTGCTGGCCCCAAATTGTGTGGCGCACCCTTCAGGGACCTGGTGCCATAAGGGTTGCAATTAGAATACCGGTAGCAGAGCCGAAACCCGTCAAAAAGGACAGATATCCATAGCGTAAGATGCGGAATTTTTTATTGACCAGGTATTGGCCCAACCCGTATATGTCTCGTAACTCTACTTCATAACAGAGCGAAACATCGTTTATCACCTGTTCCATTATGGAGAAATACTTTTCAAACGCCATGGCGTGAAAGTCGCCGAAAAACAAGGGATTGAATTTGGGATTGTCCAGCTCAAAGTAGGAGTCAGGGCGTTTGGCTTCTCTCAGGTTGGGCATTACAACCAAACAGGCCAAAAAAATGGTCACCAAACAAAAAAACATCAGCACCGATAGGGCCGGGCGATAGGTTAGGTTACTCAGTTGCGACACACTGAGCGTAGCGACCACGGATGATATGGTGAGGAGCATATTCGCCTTGACATCGGCCATAGACGAAAGGCTGATGTGGTGCTGGCGGGTCTGTTTTACCATATCGTTGAGGTGAGATGCTGGGCTGTTCAATTGCATAACAGGTCCTACCGATATTTGGGGTCTGGCCAAAACAGCCATCTAAGTTGAACGGTGCACGGTTTCGTTCAGTCTATCTTATAGCAGGCGCGACTTAATACTATTCTTGAGTCGTTGGCCCAAATAAGTCGGGTGACGGCAGGAGTGCCTGATTTAAGGGGGTCGCATTCTCGCAACCCTCACGCATCCTAAATGACCTGCTTTTGACATAAATTGACGATTCGACTAGTTTGTCCCACCGTTTCTTTATAAAATCCCCCCACTTTCCAACCAAACAATGGTGTTTTCTATGGGCAGAGCCTATCAAAACCGCAAATTATCGATGGCTAAAACGTCCGATATGAAGGCCAAGGTCTACAGCCGATACAGCCGAGAAATTTATGTGTGTGCCAAAGGCGGTATTGAACCGGCCGGCAATCTGGCCCTCGGTGTACTGATTGACCGGGCCAAAAAAGACCAGGTCCCAGCTCATGTGATCGACAAGGCTTTGGAAAAAGCCGCCGGCGGCGGTGGTGAGGATTTTGCCGTCGCCCGCTATGAGGGTTATGGCCCGGGTAGTACCATGGTCATCGTCGATTGTCTGAGCGATAATCCGAACCGTACCTTTG
>JBLHFL010000093.1:0-7895 GCA_047618105.1 Granulosicoccus sp. | reverse complement strand
GACAAATATTTTCTTTTGCATGACAACTCCCGTTACTTTCGAATGGACTTTAGATTGCGCACCAACTCTTGTTGTACCTGCAGGACCGGGCGGTTCGGGGTCTGAAAAAACTCGTGTATCACCTTAACAAAGACATCCTCCACTTCGGCCGTGGCCACCATACTGTGCGCCAGACTGGGCGCCAGGGTACCTTGGGCTTGGTTGGCTTTAAAAAGCCGATAAGAAATCTGCGCGCAGTCCGACAAGGCTTCGGGCTCAATATCCAGGCGCACCGGGACCGAGCCCTTGAGTCGATTGTAATTCAATTGCACATCGGTACGGGTCATGGTCTCGGCAAAATTTAATTGCCCTTGATAACTGCTCACGGCCAGATTTTTGAACATCACCATGGTATCGATGCTGTACAGGTGCTCCTCTGCCGTCTCGGGCACCGAGGCACACAGAACGCGATCGCTGGCCTGCCAGGCGGTTAATTCGCCGCCTACCCAATCGCCCATAATCTGCATACCGGCCTGTCCATCGGCCAATAAGCGGGTCGCTTGGGGCCAGGTACGACCATTAATTTCCGGATCCATTAGGCCTTTCAATTGACTCAATAGGCTCAGCGCTTGGGCGAATGAATCGGATAGGATCGCCGTTTCATCGAGCTGTTCAAATACCGCGCGGTACAGTGACGGGCCGCCCACGCTCAACACCAGGGTTTCAAACAAGGTCGCGTTTTGCCAAGGCTCATTGCCATGCACCAGCGCGATAACGCCCATGGCTTGGAATTTTTCGGCCAGGGTAAAAAACTCATCCCAGTGCTGCGGCACCGCCAAACCGGTCTCGGCCAAGAGCGCGCGGTTAACCCAGAGGCCATTGATCCGATGGATACCAAAGGGAACGGCCACGTATTGGCCCTGATACTGCAGCAACTGATTGACCGTAGGGTGCAGTATGTTCGGCCAGTCGTGCGCCAGGGCTACTATATTAAAGTGACCGAGAAAACCCAGCGCGGCCCAGTTCTGGATGTCTGGGCCGATAATCTGCGCAGCTGCGGGCGCTGCGCCCTGCAGCACCCGACTCTTCAAGACCGCCATGGCGCCCTCACCGCCGCCGCCGGGGATCGCCGCATCGACCCAGGTAATGCCCTGTTCGGCCAGGGTATCTTGTAAATAGAGGGCCGCAGCGCGTTCGCCGTCGGACGTCCACCAGTGCAAGACTTCTAAATCCTCGCCATAACTGGCCAGGCTGCTGAACCCTTGTAGCAAACACAGCAGGGTCACTAGTGATAATCGTTTGATAGTAGTCACTCGATCTTTTTTTATTATTGGCATTGACCGAGCCTAGGCGTCCCCCCGTACCTTGCCAAGTGTTATTTCCGCCATAGAGCCCGACAAAGGGTAATTTTTTCTTTCGCATTGTAACAAAACCTTGCAAAGCACCCCACTGACTAAGGTTGCAACACCTAAAACATGCGCCTTGCAGCGCCACAAGCCAGTTGGTGTCGGCGTGCAAACAACCCGCAAAGCGCCGCCCTTGGGTCCCTTGCAGCTTTGTAACGCCCAGGCCGGAGCAGCGTTATGGGGTTCCGGGTTTTGGCGTTAGGGTGATCTAGATGGTCGTTGTCCAGTCGCTCGTTTGGCGACCGGTTATCGGCGGGTCGCAACAAAAATCGGCCCACTTAGCAGACAACCGTTACCTAAGCAGTACTTCTTTTTTAGTACGAACACCAGCATGAACAGTTCTTATACCAACAGCAATACTAACAATAATAAGGAATACCTCATGACAAAATTATCAGCCATCAGTGCCGCGGTCTTGTTTTCGATGACCGGCGGTTATGCCATGCACGCCCTCGCCGGCGATGTCGTTATCGAAAGTTGGCGCACCGACGATAAGGATCTTTGGGAAGACGTACTGATCCCGACCTTTAACAGTCAATACCCAGATATCAATGTCAGCTTCGCACCGACCAATCCACCCGACTATAACGCCACAATGGACTCGCGCTTTAAAGGCGGCACCGCTGGTGATCTGATCACCTGTCGGCCTTTTGAAGTCTCCCTTAGCTGGTTCAATCGGGGCTTTCTAGCGCCACTGAACGGCCAAGCCGGTCTGGAAAACTTCCCGGCGTTCGCGAAAAACGCCTGGACTAACGGCTCCACGCCCTACTGCATGCCAATCGCCTCGGTAATGCATGGCTTTTTCTACAACAAGGACGCTTTTAAGTCATTAAACCTCAGTGTACCGAAAACCGAAGCGGAATTTATTAAGGTCTTGGCGGCACTGGCAGCAGACGGCGAATATACGCCACTGGCCTTGGGTACCAACGATCAGTGGGAATCCTATGAGGTGGTCTATGCCGGCATGGGACCTAACTATTGGCAGGGTGAAGCTGGACGTAAAGGTCTAATCGACGGTAGCAAGAAGTTTACCGACGCCGAATTTGTCGATGCCTGGTCATATTTGGCCAAATGGAAGCCATATATGGGCAAGGGCTATCAAGCACAGACCTACTCTGATTCACAGACCCTGTTCAGCCTCGGTCGCTCTGCGATCTATCCAGGTGGTTCATGGGAAATTGCCGGCTTCAACAAGGCTATTGAAGGCGAATTTGAATACGGTGCCTTCTATCCACCGGTTAAAAAATCCGGTGATACCTGCTATATCTCCGATCACGTCGATATCGGCATGGGCATCAACAAAAACGCCAAGAATCCTAAAGACGCTGCGATATTTTTGGAGTGGATCGGTTCGGCCGAATTTGCCGATCTGTACACCAACAAGGTTACCGGTTTCTTTTCACTGTCTAACCACTCGGTCAACATCAATGATCCAGTGGCCGCCGAAGTTATGGCATGGCGCAGTGACTGCGAATCAACCGTTCGTGTCCATTCTGAAATCAAGGCTGATGGTATCTTAAGTGCACTTTACAGTGCCTCTGCTGAAGTCCTAAACGGCACGACTACGCCAAAAGAGGCCGGCGCGGAAGTCCAAGCGGTAATGGGCGCCAACTAAATAAAGCCCCGAATGAAGGACCCTCTGGGTCCTTCTTATTAGGATTCCTATGAATAAATTCCCCTGGCATTTGGTCGTTTTTTTAGCCCCGGCCTTTATTATTTACGGTGTTTTCAGTGCCCTGCCACTGGCCGACACACTTCGTTTAAGCATCTTTACCGAGGATAGTTTCGGAGTCCGCAGCTTTCTCGGCTGGGGCAACTATGAATTTGTGTTTCAGGATGCGCTGATGAGTCAGGCCTTTTGGAATGCCCTCTGGGTAAACTGCAAGTTTTTCTTTATCAATATGATCATTCAAAATCCTATTGCCTTACTGCTGGCGGCCCTATTGGCCACCGGACGAATTCGCGGCGTGGCCTTTTATCGCACCGCTATCTTTCTACCGACCCTGTTGTCGGTTGTCATTGTCGGTTTTGTCTGGAAACTGATGTTAAGCCCAGTGTGGGGTGTAGGCGAAACCCTGATGGCGATGGTCGGCTTGGAAGACTACTTTGGCCCCTGGTTGGGTATGCCGGAAAGCTCGCTCATTACCGTCTCATTAATCTCTGTGTGGCAATATATTGGCCTGCCGATGATCCTGATTTACGCGGCCCTGATCGGTATTCCCGACGAGTTACTCGACGCCGCCTATGTCGACGGCTCTAAACCATTGCGGACCTTCTTCGCGATTCAGTTGCCGCTGATCTATCCCACGCTCGGCCTGGTTACCATCCTCACCTTTGTCGGCAACTTCAATGCCTTCGATCTGATGTACAGCGTCTATAGCGGGGCCGGCGGTGGACCGGAACAGTCGGTCGATGTCTTAGGTACCTTTTTTTACCGGACCTTTTTCGGTTTCGCCAGCCAGATTGGCAGCACGACCATGGGAGCCACAGTTGCCTCACTCATGTTCCTGGTGATTTGTGTCGGGGTCGGACTGTATTTTTACTTTGTCCAACGCAGATTGCTGCGTCACCAATTCTAAGGATACCCTATGATACGTCTGCGTAATCTGGCTCGACCGGCCTTAGTCCATGCGGTATTGCTGTCTTATACGGTACTCGCATTGTTCCCGATATTTTTGGTGATCATCAACTCCTTTAAGAGTAAACGGGCCATCTTTAACGACCCGCTCGCTCTGCCGACGCCGGCGACCTTTTCCCTAGTGGGCTATGAAAAGGTGCTCCAGGAATCGGAGGTACTGACTTTTTTCGCCAATAGTTTGATCGTCACCCTGGTGTCCCTTTTGCTGATTCTTACCTTCGGCGCGATGGCGGCCTGGGGCCTGTCGGAGTATAAGTTTCGCGGCAACCGCTGGCTTTACTTTATAATGGGCTTTGGCATTATGGTGCCGATCCGCTTGGGCACGGTCAGCATCCTCAGCACCATGGTTTCGCTCAATTTAACCAACACATTGACTGCCTTAATTCTGGTCTATACGGCCCAAGGTTTGCCCTTGGCGGTGTTTATTTTGGCGGAATTTATGAACCAAATTCCCAAGGATTTAAAAGAGGCTGCGCGCTGTGATTCGGTCAGCGAATATAAGATATTTGCGCAAATCATTGTGCCACTGATTCGTCCGGCTATAGCGACAGTTGCGGTGTTTTCGATGATCCCGATCTGGAACGATCTGTGGTTTCCCTTGATCCTGGCACCGGGCAGTTCGACCCAGACCATTACCCTAGGCGTACAACAGTTTATCGGTCAATACACCACCAATTGGAACGCTGTCTTGGCTTCGTTAAGCCTTGCGGTGCTGCCGGTGGTCGGTTTGTATTTCGTTTTTTCTCGTCAACTCATTCGCGGCATTACCTCCGGTGCGGTCAAATAACAAGGGTTTCCCATGGCAAATGTATCTCTTCACAAGATTGGCAAGCTCTACGGTAAAACTCGGGTGTTGTCGGATATCAATCTGACTATCGACGAAGGCGACTTCGTGGTCTTGGTCGGGCCCTCTGGTTGCGGTAAATCCACGCTGCTGCGCATGATGGCGGGTTTGGAACCCATTACCGAAGGCGAACTGCAAATGGAAGGTGAGCGAGTCAATCACTGGACACCGTCGGAACGCAAGATTGCGATGGTCTTTCAGTCCTATGCACTCTACCCCCACATGAGCGTCTATAAAAACATGGCCTTTGGCCTAAAGGCGAACAAGCTCGGTAAAGATGCAATAGCGACACGCATCCAGCATGCCGCACGCATTCTCAAAATCGATGCTCTGTTAGAGCGCCTACCGAAAGAATTATCCGGTGGCCAGCGTCAACGGGTGGCCATCGGCAGGGCGATTGTGCGCGAACCGCGCCTGTTTCTATTCGACGAGCCGCTGTCCAATTTGGATGCAGCGTTGCGCGTGCAAACTCGTTTGGAGATTTCCAAACTGCACCAGCAATTGCGCGCCACCATCGTTTATGTGACCCATGATCAGGTTGAAGCCATGACCCTGGGCAACAAGATCGTCGTGCTCAATGACGGCGCCATTGCCCAAACCGGCTCGCCCTTGGAGCTTTACCAACAGCCGGCCACTGAATTTGTCGCCACCTTTATTGGCTCGCCGACCATGAACCTTTTACCCGGTCAGATTAAGGCCATCGATGCCGATGGTTGTACCATCGTGCTGTCCTGTGGCGGTGAGGTGACGGTTAATGTGCTAACCGAGCAGGCCGCGGTGGGCGATCGCGTTAAGGTCGGGATTCGCTCCGAACATCTGGCCGAAGACGACAGCCACGATCAGCGGCTCTATGGCAAGGTGAGTCTGGTTGAACATTTGGGTGAGGTGAACTTTATCTACCTGACTTTGGCCGATGGTCAGGAACTGGTCTTGCGCGGCGACGGCAACCGGGCCGTGGCCATTGGCGAGGAATTGGTGGTCTCGGCGCGCGCTGCGGACTGTTATCTGTTCGACCAGCACGGCCAGGCCTTTCTGCGCCGTTACCCTGGTAATATGCTGATCGAACCGAAGTTGGCCGCCTTGTCCGCGAGTCAGGCCTAGGCCACTGAACGCCTGGCGAGGGCTAGGTTAGCAATGGCCAACCTGGCCCTATGGTAAGGCCTTAGCCAGTTTTACCACGCCAGCCGTTCACCATCGTAATTCCAAAATTGGCCGGAGTCGGCCATATCAAAGTTGATCAGAGTTGCGGCCAAGCCGCTCGCGCTCTGTTCGACACTGATGTCACCATTCGGGCCGCCCATATCCGTTCGAACCCAACCCGGATGCATCAGGTAGACGCCGATTTTTTGCGGTTTGAGCTCGACCGCCAGACATTGCATGGCCTTGTTGAGGGCCGCTTTGGAGCTGCGGTAGGCGATAGAATCACTGCGCTCGCGGGCAAGGGATCCCATGGCACTTGAAATGGTGACAATTTTGGGTTGATTGGACTTGGACAGGTTGGCCATTAAAGCCTGTGTGACGCGCATTGGCGACAGGGTATTGATCTGCAGAACGGTGAGCCAATCGTCCAAATCCAATTCGCTATACGTGTCCTCGCTGCCACCGCGAACACCGGCATTGTTGATCAGAATATCGACGGTACAATCATCCAGTGCGTCCTTCAGGCGATCTACCGACGCTTGCTCGCTCAACTCCACTATATGGGTCTCGATGGTTTTGCCCAGCTCCGCCGCCAATTGCGTCACGCGCGCCTGGGCCGCTTCATCGCGCACGGTACCGATAACCCGATAGTCCCGATCCAAAAATTCTTTAACCAGCTGAAAACCTATACCGCGGCCAACGCCGGTGATTAATATCGTATTCATAGTCTGCCCCACTTTCACCCACACAATTGCCCTAGCATGAACCTATCTAGGGTATTAACACAAACTTACCAACATGCTTTTTCTCAAGAAATTCTTGTTGCGCTTGGGCGATGGCCGTTAAGGCAAAGCTCTTCGCAAGCAGCGGCTGAATTTCACCCTGTTCGATATACCGCACTATAGCCGGAAAGACCGGTTCATCCCAGGCCGTTGTACCGATCAGGGTGAGGTCCTTAAGGTACATGTCGCGCATATCCAAGGCCACGATCGGACCGGATATAGCGCCCGAGGAGACCAGACGTCCGCCGCGCTTCAACAGTTTGAGCAGGGTCGGGAAGCCGGCGCCGCCGACATTATCCACCACCACATCGACAGTCTGTTCACCCAGTGCCGCGATGAGATCGGCAGAGCGGCCGAACAGCAGGTCCGCGCCAATCTCTGCGACGCGCGCGTGCTTAGCCTCACCGGCAATGGCGATCACCCGTGCGCCCCGACGCTTGGCCAACTGCACCGCGGCTGAGCCAACACCACCGGAGGCACCCGCGATTAACACGGTTTCACCGGCCTGAACATTGGCCCGATGCAACATATTCTCGGCCGTGCCGTAGGCACAGGGGATGGTGCCCAGTTCGGCGTCGGTCCAAGCGCATCGGATCGGGAACACCTCACTGGCTTTGACTTTGACATATTGCGCAAAGGCGCCATTAAAATCCGACCCCATCCAGCTGTTGGCCAAGGATTCAAAGCCGCCATCGCGACTGCAGGGCCGGATCAGCACCCGGTTGTCGAGCAAACGGGTGTCGACATCGCTGGCAACCTGCACCACTCGACCACAGCAATCGGTACCCTGAATCAACGGAAAGGCGGTTTGTGCATTCCAACCTCCATCTGCCTGCCCCCCTGCCGAGGGGTCTGCAGCGATGTCGTTGGTCGCGCCCTGCACCGCGGCAGAATACCAGCCCAAGCGCGTGTTGATCTCGGTATTGTTTACCCCCGCGGCCAACACCTTGACCAATACCTCCCCTGGGCCGATCTCAGGCATGGGCACCTCGCTAGCGACCAGCTGATCGTAACCCCCATGGCCGAGGGTTAGGATGGCGGTCATTGAACTCTTAGGCACGTTGGGGTTCCTTCTATTGATACATGAGGTGAGCACTTACTCTACA
>JBLHFL010000092.1:0-7896 GCA_047618105.1 Granulosicoccus sp. | reverse complement strand
TTCGAAGGTCTGCGCGCCGAGCACGATCATTTGCGCCAGGCCAATGGCGGACCAGAGCGAATACCGCCCACCCACCCAGTCCCACATTGGGAACATATTGGCTTCTTCGATGCCAAAGGCGGTGGCTGCCGGGACATTGGTCGAGACCGCGACAAAATGGTGCTTAACCTGGTCGGCACGGCCGCCCTGAGCCAAAAACCAGGCGCGCGCAGCCTGGGCGTTTTTCAAGGTTTCCAGCGTGCTGAACGATTTGGAGGCAACGATAAAGAGGGTGGTCTCGACGTCGAGGCCCTTGATGGTCTCGGCGAAGTCGGTGCCATCGACATTGGCGATGTATGCCAACTGGTAGCCGTCATTCCAATAGGGTTTGAGCGCGTCGGAGACGACCTTGGGGCCGAGAAACGAACCGCCGATGCCAATGTTAACAATGGTACGCAGCTTCTTGCCGGTAAAGCCGGCGAATTCGCCGCTGTGAACCCGGGCGGTAAAGTCTTTCATCTTGGCCAGCGAGGCGTTGACGGCGTCGGTAATGTTTTCGCCTTCGACGCGGATTTCCCGATTGCTGCGGTTGCGCAATGCAATGTGCAGGGCCGGACGGTTTTCGGTCTTATTGATGACCTGGCCGCTAAACATCTCACCTATGGCCTTGGGCAGTTGCATGGCGTCAGCCAAATTAAGCAGCTTTTCGACCGTTTCGCCGGTGATGCGGTTTTTCGAGTAATCGAGAGAAATGCCGGCGGCGCTGCTATTGAATTTATCATAGCGCTCAGCGTCGGCCCGGAACAGGTCGCGCATATGGGTGTTGGCAATGGTTTTCTGGTGTTCGGCCAAGGCCAACCAGGCGGGCAACTGAGTCGGATTTTGAGACATGATTAGGGTTCCTGAGGCGATAAATTTTTTCAATCGGTAATTTAATTACAAAACGATGGGGAAGGCCACCCATTAATCGAGTGTTTTTGACATTGATCAGACAAAAAGGGGGCAGAATCTAGATTAGGGGCAACTTATCAGGTTATAGGAAGGTCTATAGGCCAGGGTGGATGACCCGGCCTATATCGGTACGGCTAAGGAGCGCTTGCACCGTTTGTCCGCCGCGCCGGCAGGTTAGTCGGCCATCTGTACCGGGATGGCATTGGCTGTGTGGCTGACGCTGTTGTCCGACTTCATATAGACCATAGTTGGTTGATAGTCGTCCAGCTCGCTGCTGCTGTAGCCGGCGTAGGCACAAATAATTACTTGATCGCCGACACTGACCTTAAGCGCCGCGGCACCGTTGACCGAAATAATGCCCTCGTGATCCTCGGCGCGTATCGCATAGGTGGTAAAGCGTTCGCCGTTGCTCACGTTATAAATTTGAATCTGCTCGTATTCCAATATCCCGCCCAGATCCAGCAGGTCTCCGCTGATCGCGCAGGAGCCTTCGTAATCGGTAACCGCATGGGTGACGCGCGCCTGATGGAGCTTGGCCTTTAACATGATTCGATCCATACCTACGTCCTCTCGTGCCATGAGCGTCTTGACCGCTGTTGGGCGGCTGTTGACCTCTGATACTCGCCATAATGTCGTCTAAGTAAGGTGGACGTCTGTCCAACCTCCTGCGTGGGTCAAGCCATTGTGTGGTCGGCCCTTGTCGATCTAAAGCTCAAACGTGATGTTGTCGATCAGTCGTGCCTTGCCAAGATAGGCTGCGGCCAGAATAACCACTTGGGTGTCCTGGGTCTGAGCGGGTTCCAGATCAAGTTGCCGACTGATGTTAAAATAATCCGGTGTGAAGCCCGCTGCGTGCAGGGACTCCTTGGCCAGGCGAGTTAAGCGTTCATAGTTGCGCTGGCCCGATTTTATTTCTTTTGCCGTAGCTTGCAAGATTTTATACAGAGTTGGCGCCATTTCCCGCTCAGTCGCCGTCAGATAGTTATTGCGCGAGCTATGGGCCAGGCCGTCTTCTGCGCGACCGGTATCGACGCCGACTATCTTGATCGGCAAAAACAGGTTGTCGACCATAGTTCGGATAACCGTCAATTGCTGATAGTCCTTCAGGCCGAACACCGCCACATCGGGCTGCACCTGGTTGAACAGCTTCAGCACCACCGTGGCGACGCCGACAAAGTGATCCGGCCGACTCGAACCGCAATGCAGCGTAGTAATCTTACTCACCTCAACCCGGGTCAAGTCCGGCTCCGGGTACATGATCGCGTTATTGGGCAAGTAAAGCAGGCCACAGCCGTCGGCGATCAAATGCTTTTGGTCGGCCTCCAGGGTTCTGGGATAGCCCGACAGGTCTTCGTTTTCGCCGAACTGGGTCGGGTTGATAAAGATCGAGGCGACGACAAAGTCGGCCTGCTGACGGGCCGTCTGAATGAGGGTGAGGTGGCCTTCGTGTAGGTTACCCATGGTCGGTACAAAGGCAATTGTCTTACCCTGAGCTCGAATGTCCCGCAACGCTGTGCGTAAATCGATTAAATTGTTTACCACTTGCATAGGGATTACTCGAAACAGTGCTCAGGAGCGGGAAACTGACCGGACTTTACGTCGGCTATATAGGCCGTTACCGCGCTTTCCCAGCCAGTGTTTTGGGCCATATAGTTTTTCACAAACTTGGCCATACGCTGTTGGGTGAGACCCAACATGTCATAGCTGACCAATACCTGGCCATCGGTGCCATTGCCCGCCCCGATGCCGATAACGGGGACCGATACCGTCTCGGTTAGGGCCTTAGCCAGACTGGCTGGCACGCACTCCAGCAGAATAAAGTCGGCCCCGGCGGCCTCTAGAGCCAGGGCATCGTTGATCATCAATTGGGCCGAGGCTTCGTCGCGGCCCTGAACCTTGTAGCCGCCGAACTTATTGACCGATTGGGGTGTTAAACCCAGATGCAGACAGGTCGGAATGCCGGCCCGGCTCATGGCCGTGACCGCATCCGCCAGCCAAGCCCCGCCCTCCAGCTTAACCATCTGCGCACCGGCCTGCATTAAACGACCGGCACTGTCCAAAGCCTGCGCCACACTGCCATAGCTATTAAAGGGCATGTCGGCCACGATCAGGGCACCCTGGTTGCCGCGGGCAACGGCGGCGGTATGGTAGACCATCTCATCGAGCGTCACCGGCAGGGTTGAACTTCTGCCCTGGCAGACCATGCCAAGAGAATCGCCCACCAGCAATGTTTCGATGCCGTGCGCCGAAAAAAGGTGCGCGAAGGTGGCGTCATAGGCCGTTAGCATGGTGAATTTTTCACCGTCACTGACCAGCTGTCGAATCGTCGATACGGTGTGTGCTTTAGACATGATGGCAGCGCCTTTGGTTAATAAGCCGAGAATGGTTGCGATTGTGCCGGAATATGTCAAGTATCGGTAGGGCTCTTTTGCCGCTTAGCCCAACTGGGATCAAACTTGTTGGATATTTTGTCCGTCAACGGCATCACGCCAGGCTTGCAGAGCTATGTTGTGCAGTAAAAAGTCGGCGTTCAGATCCAGTAAGGGTTGCAGCACGAAGGCTCGCAAATGAGCGCGGGGGTGGGGTAGGGTGAGGCGAGACGTGGCCAATTCGACCTGTTCATACCAGATGATATCAAGATCGAGCGTTCTTGGTCCCCAACGGATGGTGCGCTCTCGGCCGGCCTCGCTTTCGATGGCCTGTAAGGCGTTTAATAGGTGCTCGGGACTGAGATCGGTCTGCAGGCTGCAAACGGCATTGAGGTAATCGGGTTGATCGGGCGGCCCGCCGATGGCACTGGTTTTATACCACGGCGAGAGACTTAGTTGTTGACTATCCGGCAACGCAGCGAGGCGGTCTATCGCCTGATGCAATTGCGTTGCGGGCACACCCAAATTGCTGCCGAGCCCGATATAAACCTGCTTCACGAGTCCGATTGAGCGGTGCGCGGGGGTCGGCGACGGCGTCGCTTGGGAGCCGATTTGGTACCCAGGTTGGCCAACATTGTTTCGCGTTGCGCGGGATTGGTGGCTTGAAATTCGGTCCACCAAGTGCCCAGACCATCAAGTTGTTCACCGGCCTGTTCGCGTAACAGTAGAAAATCGTAGGCGGCTCTAAAACGCGGATGGGTCACCAGCTGTTCAGCTCGATGCGCACTGCGCTTGGGCAATCTCAGCTGCAATTCCCAAATCTCTTTCATCGGGATAGAGAAACGCTTCGGGATGGCGATGGTCTTGACCTGACGATCGAGCACCTGACCCATGGCTTTTTGCCAAGCGGGTATCTCAGGCGTGCCCATTTCAAGGTTGTATAGCGCCTGATCCTTCACAGCGGGCCATAATAGCGCCGCGTAGATAAAGGCCGGGGTCACCGGTCGGCCAGCATTGACACGCAAATCGGTGCTGATCAGAGCGCTGTTGATGAATTTCTGATAGTGGTCGTCAGCGTCGCGGCTCAAAATCTGGTAGGTCAACGGCAACAGAGGTTCCACGATGCCGTATTGTTGCAGCAGTTCCCAGGTTTGTACGCCATATCCAGCCATAAGCAGCTTGAGCAACTCATCGAACAGCCGGGCCGGTGCGATATGGGTTAAGAGCGACGCCATTTCACGGATCGGTTTTTCGGTACCCGGTTCGATACTGAAACCCAGTTTGGCGGCAAAGCGAATGGCCCGCAGCATGCGCACAGGATCTTCGCGGTAGCGAGTTTCGGCGTCGCCGATAATGCGAATGATTTTGTTGTTTAGATCTTCCATACCCAGAGGGTAGGCAAGTACAGAAAAGTCTGTCGCGGTGTAGTACATGGCGTTAATGGTGAAATCGCGCCTTTTGGCGTCGTCTTCTAAAGAGCCATAGACATTATCGCGAAGTAACATGCCTTCGGCCGATTGCTTTTGATCGGAGCCGGATGCTTCGGCCTTGCCGCGAAAGGTGGTTACTTCAATAATCTCGCGACCGTAGGTCACATGAACGATACGAAAGCGCCGACCAATAATACGGGAATTACTGAATATCTTACGGATATCTTCAGGCGTGGCATTGGTGGCTACGTCAAAATCCTTCGGCGCATAGCCGAGTTGCAGATCGCGGACACAGCCACCCACCAGGAATGCTTCATGGCCAGCGCCATGCAGACGATGCAAGACCTTCAGTGCATTGTGACTGATGCCTTTGCGAGATACCTGATGTTGATCCCGAGGAACGGTGACCAGGTTTAAATTTTGAACAGGCTGGTTAAACCAGCGTTTTATCCACTTAACGACCATGAGATGAGAGTTCTGCTCTGTAGCGACAGTTAAAAGTGTGCGCAGTGTATAGAAAATTGAGGATATTCGCTACCGAGAACTTAGGTAGGAGGGCTGGAAGACGAGCCAGCCGGCGTTGGACGCCGACCGCAACAGCACTTTCCGCAGGAATTTATGAGCTTATTATTCTTGTTGGTATTATTTTTTTTATTATATTACTCAGGTGTTAGCCACCCCTTATTTTTGTTTTTAGGCGGGGTCGCTGTGTTGGTTTGCCCTATTATTATTTTTATTTATGGGCGTACCTGCTTTGCCCGGTAATTATTGCATTCGTCATGCCAAAAGTAATAAATCCTTTTAAATCAATATCTTATATTTAATCGATCGAATAGTGATCAGTTCGAATATCAGTAAGTGTTACCTTAGGTTGCAAGAATGTAACCGCCCTTTATGAGGTTGTTACCTATTAATTATCTTTCTTAGATTAACGGCCTGGCCATTCTGGGTAAGTTAAGTCTGCTCCGAAGGGGTTACCAAGCGCTGGCGCTCCTGTTCGATGTATTGGTAAAAAGCACCCTCTTGTAATTCTTGAGCCGCAGCTCTGTCGATAACCAGTGTGGCCTTGGCATGCATCTGGAGGATGGATGCCGGACAATGCGCCGAGACGGGGCCTTCGATGGTGTGCCTCAGCGCCTCAGCCTTGTCTTTACCGGTGGCGATTAATAAGATCTGTTTGGCGTCCATAATAGTACCGATGCCCATGGTCAGCGCCAGATGGGGTTGGAATTCGTCCGGTTGAAAAAAACGTCGGTTGGCCGCCACCGTATCTTCGGTCAGGGTTTTTACCCTAGTACGACTGACCAGGCTGGAACTGGGCTCATTGAAGCCAATATGGCCGTTACGGCCGATGCCCAAGAGCTGCAAATCCACGCCCCCCTGGTCTCGGATTAGTGTTTCATAAGCGGAGCAGGCCTTCAGAGGGTCTGAGCTTAGCCCATCTAAGACGTGGGTCGCAGCGAGGCGAATATCGACCTGGTCAAACAGATGGGTGTTCATGAAATGCCGATAACTCTGGCGGTGAGACGCTGCTAAGCCCAAATATTCGTCCAAATTAAAGGTGGTCACCTCGGCCATGCTCACCTGACCCGCTTGGACGGCCTGGATCAGCCGTTTATACAGTTGCACTGGAGACGAGCCAGTAGCCAAACCTAGGACGCTGCTAGGTTTTTGCTGCAATTGGCTAATAAGTTGCTGGGCGCCGAATGCTGCAACGGCGGCGGGGTCGGGCAAAATCACTATGCGCATACGAGGGTTATCATCCTATTGTCACTTAGGTTATTAGGTCACTAAAAAGCAATTGCTTGGCCGGAGCGCCAGACCTTATCGATGCCCCAAGCATCATTGATCAGGCAAATATCGGCCCGGCGGCCGGGTTGAAACGAGCCGTACAGGTGGTCCAGTTGCATGTATTCGGCCGGAATGCGGCTGGCCATCGCTAGGGCTTGGTGCAGCGGTAAGTTTAATGTGTCTAGGCAGTATTTGACCGCATCGAGCAGGCTGATGGCGCTGCCGGCGAGCCGGCCCTGAGCATTGATCAGCCGACCCTCGCGCAGTTGGATGGTTTCACCATAGAGTTCAAATTGGGTCAGCGGGCTGCCGACGGTGGCCATGGCGTCGCTAACCAAAAAAATCCGCTCAAAGCCCTTGCTGTTCAACGCTGTCTGGATCGAGGTGGGGTGTACATGAATACCGTCGGCGATCAGACCGGCCCAGGTCTCAGTCAAGGTGAGTGCGGCGCCGACCACGCCCGGTTCGCGCCCGGTGAGCTGACTCATGGCGTTGTACAGATGCGTAAAGCCGGACAGACCTTGCTCATGGGCGGCGACAACCTGCTCTGAGCTGGCGTTGCTGTGACCGGCGCAGATGCGAACACCGAGCGCAGCGATGCGGGCGATGGCCTCGGCCGACACCCGTTCCGGGGCCAGGGTGAGGATGCTGGGCAGCCCGGCCAAGCGCTCGAGCCAGAGCCAGTCGCTGCTGACCAATGCACGGATCTTATCGGCGCGATGTACGCCCGACTTTTCGCCACTGAAGAACGGCCCCTCTATATGGATGCCTAGAACACCGCTGTCCTGTTTTAAGCAGCGTTGTGCCGCGCTAATAGCCTGATCGGTGACCTCAACGGTGTCACTGATCACCGTCGGCAGGATCCGAGTTACACCGAACGGCACCTGCGACTGGGCCATAGTCAGCATGGTCTGCTCAGTCGGTACATTATTCAGCAGCACACCGCCGCCGCCATTGATTTGCAAATCGATAAAGCCCGGTGCGAGCAGGCCGCCAGCCAACTGAATCGTGCGATAACCGGTCGGAATGTGGCCGGCCGGGATCAGTCCAACGATGCGATCATCGGCAAACAGTAGGGCCGAGTCGGCGTGCACCCTGAAACCATCAAAGATGCGTGCACCGATTAAGGCCGTTGGACTCGTCATACTAGCTGTGCTCCGTGGTGTTTAGTTCAGCAACAAAGTCATAGAGGTCGCCTCGATACCAGGAACGGGTGAACTCAACCGGTTTATCTGTGCGGTCAAAGCCTTGCCGCTCTATATAGAGCACTGCATCCTGAATGTTGATCTTTAGGGCCTCGGCGACCGTTGGGTCGGCATTAATTGCCGTCATGGTCTGCACAGCCTTGGTCGGGCGGGCACCGAGAATCTCGAGTG
>JBLHFL010000091.1:0-7949 GCA_047618105.1 Granulosicoccus sp. | reverse complement strand
ATGACATCCAGACCTTGAATGTATTGTTCACCGATTTACTCAATACCGTCGCCAGCGAGGTCAATCACGGCTTTTGGCCCGAGGACGCCCAAGCGGATGCTCAGATTACCGAAAGCTGGTATCACATCACACAGAACGGCGGTTTCCATGACGCCCACAGTCACCCGAACTGCTCGTGGTGCGGTATCTATTATCTCGATGTCGGCGCGACTAACTTTGCGCAACGCAATGGCATCAATCGTTTTTACGATCCGCGCATCAACGCCGACCATTATCTCGATGCCGGCAGCCAATACCTGAACGGCACCGGGGTGTGGGACCTGGAACCGGTAGACGGCCAGATTGTAATCTTCCCATCCTATTTGAAACATTCGGCCCTGCCCTATTTTGGCCAACCGGATCGCTTGGTCATTGCCTTCAATGCTCAGGTGGGTCTGGCTTAAGACGGCTGACCCGCAGAGGCCACGCTAGTACTTTGCCATTTTCAACCATGCTTCGAACTCAATCTCGGGGAATGAACTAACCTTGGTTATAATTGTGGAAAGTATCAGGGACTGCATTACAGATGAACCTTCCAGCGGCCGCGCATCCGGGTAAACCCGTCGTCTATCAGGTATTTACGCGCCTGTTTGGCAATCAGAACAGCACCAACAAGCCATGGGGCACCCTGGCCGAAAACGGGGTCGGTAAGTTCGCCGACTTCGATGACCGGGCCCTCGCAGCCATTAGGGCCTATGGCGTGAGCCATCTGTGGTACACCGGTGTGCTGCATCACGCGCTATTGACGCGCTACCCAAACATCTCCGATGACCATCCGTCGGTGGTCAAGGGCCGAGCCGGCTCCCCCTATGCGGTAAAAGACTATTATAATGTAAACCCCGATTTGGCGACCGAACCGAGCAACCGGTTGGCCGAATTTTCCGCCCTAGTTGCCCGCACGCACGCACATGGCATGCAGGTGATCATCGACATAGTACCCAATCACCTGGCGCGAACCTATCGAAGCACCAGTGCACCGGCCGGTACGCGCGACTTTGGCGTGGATGACAATGCCAACCTAGAATACCAACGCGACAATAACTTTTACTATGTCCCCGGCCAGGAATTCAGCCCGCCAGACCGTCCGGCCCAAGGTCAATGGTTGTCCGACTCCTTTAGCGCTGCGGGCCGCTGCGCGTTTCGGGAATCCCCGGCCAAGTGGACCGGCGATGGCGCCCGTCTGGCCAAACCCCATTGGAATGACTGGTTTGAAACCGTCAAGGTTAACTATGGCATCCGGCCCGATGGCAGCAATGACTTTCCACTCTTGCCCGAACATTACCGCAACCTGCCGGTGGCCGAGCACGTTAGATTCTGGGCCGATCAGTCGGTGCCGAACAGCTGGACCAAGTTTCGCGCCATTGCCCTCTATTGGCTCGATAAGGGCGTCGATGGCTTCCGCTTCGATATGGCCGAGATGGTCCCGGTTGAGTTCTGGAGCTATATGAATTCGGCGATCAAACTGCGCAATCCCAACGCCTCCCTCTTGGCCGAAGTCTATCAACCGGGCCGCTATCGAGACTATATTCAGCTCGGCAAGATGGACTATCTATACGACAAGGTCGACCTGTACGACTGCTTGAAAAACATTGTCCGTGGCCAGGAAAGTACCGCACGTTTGGATACCGTGCAGCATAAGCTGCAGGATATAGACCCCCGTTTGCTACGTTTTCTGGAAAATCACGATGAGCAACGGATCGCCTCGCCGGAATTTGCTGGCTCCGGGGCAAAGGGCTGGCCGGCCATGGTGGTCACCACCTTGCTCGGTCAAGGCCCGACCATGCTCTACTTTGGTCAGGCCCAAGGCGAGCCAGCCGCGGCAGATCTGGGTTTTGGCCGGGCCAGCCGCACCACTATTTTCGACTATGCCGGTGTTCCCGCGCATCAGGCCTGGCTCAATGGCGGGCGCTGTGACGGCGGTGGTTTAAGCCAGACGCAACGCCTGCTCGATAGTGCCTACCAACGCCTGCTGAGCTTTTCAGCCTGCAGCGCCAGCCTCCGGGGTGCCTTTATCCCATTACACCAGACGAATTTAAACGAGACCGTCGGCTACGATCATCAATGTTACAGCTTTGCCCGCTGCCATCTAAGTGACTGGATTCTGGTGTTCGTTAACTTTGCCGCCAGTCCACGGCGCTGCCAGCTGCAGCTGCCCAAGGCGGTTTGTGCGCAATTGCCACAGATTGCCGCAGGTCAGACCCTCAGCGAGAAAATCAATGCCGATGGGTTACAACGACGCCTGGAGCAAAACGATCGGGACGATTTGCAACTGTTGATCGATTGCCCCGGTTACGGCGCCCAAGTCTTTCAGCTGACGGCCTGATAGGCCGGCGCGGCTAAATTCTCAAGCGCGGACTTGGCTTTCGGTCCAAATGAAGCCGGTGCAGTGCTATCACTTGACCGACCGGCGCCCTATAATGGCCGGCTACACTATTAGGGCCCACCCAACCTGTCATGAATCCTTTGCGCAAGAAGTATCGTGCTCGACGCGATCAGTGGCGTGCTAGCCTGCATCGACCCCAATCCCGTATCGGCTTACATTTAGATCGACATCTGGTCGATCATGCTTACTTGCGGGCGCTCTACGCGAACTTTCACAGCCTCGATGGCCAGGCTTATCGCAGCAGCCAACCCTCGCCGCGCTTTGTGCGTAAACTCGCTCGGCAAGGCTTCAAGGCCATCGTTAATCTGCGTGGCGCCAATAGCTCAGCTGCTTTTGCCATGGAGGCCGAAGCCTGCGCCCTGACCGGTGTGACCCTGATCAACACCCAGTTAAACTCGCGCCGTCTACCGAGCGTGGAGGAAATTAATCGCTTGGCGGATATCTTCGCACAGGTTGAAGCGCCCTTTGTGATCCACTGTAAGTCTGGTGCCGACCGCGCTGGACTGGCCTCAGCGCTCTATCTGCTGATTGTGCAACAGGCCAGTGCCGCGGAAGCAAAGCAGCAGCTGAGTCTTAAATATTTCCATTTGACTCACTCTAAAACGGGCATCCTCGGCTATTTCATCGATTGCTATGGCCAGTTTAACGCTCAACAACCCACGCCCTTTATGGACTGGGTAAACCATCATTACCAACCGGAACAGCTGCACTCGGGTTTCACCCCGAGCGGCTTGTCCAGCTGGCTTGTCGATAAGGTTTTGCACCGTGAGTGAAGAGTCCAGAAGTTATCTGATCCCAAAGGTCTGGCATAGCTATATTAAGCGACACAGTTTTAAGTTGACCATTGCCTTCTCTTTTATGCTGCTCGAAGGCGCGGCCATGTATGTCTTTGTGCGTACCCTGAAACCGATGTTCGATAATGTCTTTATCGCCGGCCAAACCAGCCAACTGGGCTCAATCAGCCTAACCGTCTTCGCCGTTTTCCTGGTGCGCAGTATCGGCTCATTTATCTACCGCTCCCTGACCGTGAAAACCGGCATCAACGTGGTCGGTCATATCCAGCGCGACCTGACCCGCCATCTGTTAACCCTCGACATGGCGTTCTTTAATCGCCATTCGCCGGGCGAACTGATCGAGCGTGTACGCGGCGATACCCAGGCCCTGCAAGGCTTTGCCAGCACTACCTTACTCAGTGTCGGACGCGACACCGCCACCCTGATCGGCATGTTGGCCTCGGCCTTACAGGACGATTGGATGTGGACCCTCATCGTCTTTATTGGCGCGCCGCTATTGGTCTTGCCGATCAGTCTGCTGCAAAAATTAATTCGTAAACAGACCCGGCGGGCGCGTGAGACTTCGGCCAGCCTGTCGACCCGCCTCGACGAGATTTTTCATGGCATCAAGGCTATCAAGCTCAACAACCTAGCCCAGCATGAAAACGATCGCTTTAATCTAGGCGTGCGCACCTTTGTGCGCACCGCGTTAAAGTCGGAATACGGTAAGGCGGCGATGCCGTCCATTATCGATCTGATCGCGGGCATCGGTTTTGTCGCGGTGATCTTTTATGGTGGCCAAGAAATCATCTCCGGCGAGAAAACCGCCGGAACCTTTATTTCGTTCTTCTTTGCCATCGCGCTGATCTTCGATCCGATCCGTCGCTTAACCAGCGTGTCGGGCTCCATCCAGGGTGCTCTGATTAATTTAGAACGCATTTACTTCCTGTTTGACCAGAAGCCTGCAGCACGGCCAAGCGCCACGGCCCACGGCTTAACCCAGCCCTTAGGCGACATTGAATTTCGTGGCGTCAATTTCAGTTACGGTCCGGTGCCGGTACTGCGCGAGCTGTCCTTTGTCGCCGCGGGCGGCAAGACCACCGCTTTCGTCGGCGCCAGCGGCGCCGGCAAGTCAACCCTGTTTAATCTATTGACCCATATAGAATTACCGGACAGCGGCACCATTAGTATCGGTGGCCAAAATATCGACTCACTCGAGGTCCATAACTTGCGCCACTCGATCGCCGTGGTTAGCCAAGAGTCGGCCCTGTTCGATGAGAGCCTGCACGATAATATCAAGCTCGGCGATGTGGTCACCGACGACCGGCGCATTGAACAGGCCGCCGTGGATGCCTTGGTCAGCGAGTTTGCCGCGGAACTGCCCTTTGGTTTGCAGTCCTTAGCCGGTCCGCGCGGCAGTAACCTTTCCGGTGGCCAGCGCCAGCGCGTGATTATCGCCCGCGCCCTGTTGCGCGATGCCCCAATTCTGCTCTTGGATGAGGCCACGGCCGCGCTGGACAACCAAACTGAAATCCAAATTCAGACCCTATTGGATGAGTTCACCCGTGATAAGACGACCTTGGTCATCGCGCATCGCCTAACCACCGTGATGAACGCCGATCTGATCCATGTTATGAAGGACGGTCAGATCGTCGAAAGCGGCAGCCATACCGAACTGCTGGCCAAGGGCGCCCACTACAGCGCCCTGCACCGCACCCTGGCGACCGACTAAGCACCGCAAGCAGAGCAAAAAAAACCCAGCGACCTAAGTAAGGTGGCTGGGTTGGGGACGCTTAACGCGTCCTCATATCATTAAGCCAATCAGCCCAGGGCGGCCAAGGCCGCGGCGTAATCTGGCTCATCGGCAATTTCACCGACCAACTGGGTGTGTGTGACAACACCCTGTGCATCGAGCACGACCACTGCGCGCGCGCACAGCCCGGCCAACACACCATCACTGATCTTCACGCCATAGTCGGTAAGGAATTCCGGTGAGCGAAAGGTCGAAGCCGTCTGCACCTGCTCCAGGCCCTCGGCGCCGCAGAAACGACTGAAAGCAAAGGGCAGATCTTGCGAGACACACAACACGACCACATCATCACGCTCGTTCATCTTGCTGTTGAACTGGCGAGTTGAGGCGGCGCAGGTGCCGGTGTCGACGCTTGGGTAGATATTCAAGATCAATTTCTTACCAGCAAAGCTGGCCAATGTGACGGGGCTCAAATCGGCACCGGTCACAGAAAAGCTTGGCGCCTGGCTGCCCACTGCTGGGAGTTCGCCTGCGACCGAAACGGGGTTGCCTTGCAATGTAACTGTAGCCATAAAAAGAATCCTAGAGATTTAAAATGAGATCGAGTTTGGTTATACGAGCAGTATCGTGGATTGGATATAAGATTCAACCATGCATTTAGTAAGGCCATAGCCCCGGGGCGGATGTCTTGCCCCGCTTTAACTCGCCGAGCGGTTAATCGGTCAGCAGTGCGTCGGTCTTAGCGGCGCAAATCAGGTCATTGCGATGCAAGCCTGCGATGGCATGAGTCCACCACCGCACGGTCACCTTGCCCCATTCGGTAACAATGGCTGGGTGATGATCTTCCTGTTCGGCCAGGTTGCCGACCCTATTGGTGAAGTCCAACGCCAAACGAAAGTTACGGAAAATAAACACCCGCTCCAGCTGCATCACCTGGTTAACTGCTAGGATTTGCCATTCTGGCAGCTGTTGCATCAGCTCGGCCAACTCATCCGGAGCCATTTGCGGCGCATCCGGGAGGCAAGCAGCACAGTGTTGAGTCGTCAGGGTCATGGTGGTTCCTCAGTTCGCGTAATCGGTAATCGGTAACCAATCATCAATAGTGGATAGTGGGTACAGACAGGGTGGGCCCCAAACCGGTTTGTGAGCCCGTTGCTGGGTGGCTATACTGGCCCGCTGAATTGCACCGTAGCATTACGCGATCGCGGCGAGATGACAAGCGCTCAAATAAAAAAACCAATAGCGTCGGGTCTGCGTAAGACCCGACACGAACAGCAGCCACGCACAGAGACGACTATGACCGTAAAAGCCCTGGTATTTGATATGGACGGCACCCTGCTCGACACCCTAGACGACATTGCCGACTCGATGAACAGCGTTTTAGCCGAGCAGGGCTTGCCCCTGCAGCCGACGGCGAACTACCGCCAGTTTATCGGCAGCGGTGCTCGGCTACTGATCGAACGAGCCGTGCCTGAGAGCCATCTAGCTAGCGCCACAATCGATCAGTACCTCGCCAAGTTTGAGGCACAATATGCGCTCAACTGGCAGCGTAAAAGTCGACTCTACGACGGCATCAGTACTCTATTAGACACCGCTTGCGAGCGCGGCTTGCCGCTGGCGATCTTGACCAACAAACCCCAGGTCTTTGCCGACCACTGCGTGGCTCATTTTCTAGCTCGCTGGCCATGGCGAGTGGTCCAGGGTCAGGTAGAGGGGCTCGCGGTAAAACCCAGCACCGATGTCTCGAATCTTGTTACGTCAGCATTAGGCATAGCACCGGAGGAGGTGCTTTATTTGGGGGATAGCGATGTGGATATGTACACCGCCCATAACGCCGGCTACCGGGCCGTGGGCGTGACCTGGGGCTTTCGTTCGGAAGCGGAGCTTCGCGCCGCCGGAGCACAGGATATAGTGCACAGTCCTGAACAAATAGTGACGTTGTTGGAGTAGGCTGTACCAGATACCATTCAACACCAGCTTCATAAAGGGTCGCCCTTTGATCAAGACACCTTGACAGCCTCTGGCTTATTTTCGTCCGATCAAGGTGCTTGATACGAAAAACATGTATAGCTGATAGAAAGCACATCGTACACCGATCCGATGGTTACCTTGTAGCCAGTTCGGATATATTTAGCCGGCTCTCGCCAGAGTGCTGGCCTTGTAACTTTTTCGTTAATCTCCTAAAGCCGACAATTTCTGTGTCCTGGTGAATTTATCCGCGTTATCGGTTCAGACTCTATTCCGTTGTACATCGTTCGCGAATTATAAAAGCTCGATGAGCTCATGCCCTGTTCTCGATACAACTCTGGAACGCTGCTGGCGGCTTCATTCATCTTCAATATTAGACGTTCGGTTTGACTTTAAACTCACCCTTTGTAGTGAGATCTGAACCATTTGGTGGGTATAAATTACCTAAACAATAGGTATGAATGAATGCAAACTAGGTATAAAACACCCCAACCGGCGACGATGGATATTCCATGAACATAGAGTCAAGTCTCATATAATAATCAAATTATGGGCGTAAACCCTATCCTCTCAAATCAAAAACCAATACCGCATTTGACTTTTTATCCTTTTAAATCAATAGGTTAAAATCTTTTTCTTTGCTTTATATTGATAATAAGAAGAATTTCACTGACTGGATGACAGGGGTACCTTGTCAATTTGGCATGGTAGTTGCAAAATTGCTTTCACGCGGCATTGAGCTGGGTGTTTCGGCAAATGCTGATTCTTATTATATTTTTTGGAGAACTATCATGGCAACAGTACAAAACTCAACTGCATCTTCTGGTTTAGCTGAAGTTGTCGATCGTATTCTTGATAAGGGTATCGTTGTTGATGCTTGGATTAAGGTTTCATTAGTAGGTATCGAGTTATTGTCTATTGAAGCACGCGTTGTTATCGCTTCTGTAGAAACTTACCTCAAGTACGCTGAAGCAATTGGCCTTACCTCCAGCGCAGCAACACCCGCTTAGATAGAAATGAGCATGACCTAGCGTCT
>JBLHFL010000090.1:0-7968 GCA_047618105.1 Granulosicoccus sp. | reverse complement strand
AATGACATGTTGATCCGGGCGCATGCTCTTGGCACGCTTGAAACCACCGGCCAGGGCATGGGCCGATTCCATCGCAGGGATAATGCCCTCCGTTTTCATCAGGAGTTTAAAAGCATCGGTCACTTCATGGTCGAGCGCGCTTTCCGGGGTAACCCGTCCGGTTTGGCTCAGATGGGCCAGGATCGGCGATACGCCAACATAATCTAAACCGGCCGCAATAGAGTGAGTATCGCCGAGCTGGCCATCCTCATTTTGCAAAAACAGCGTTTTGTAACCTTGGGCGATGCCCGTCTCGGCGGTATTAGGCAAGAGCCGAACCGAATGCTGACCGGGCGCCAAGCTGATGCCGCCCGCTTCGATCCCCACTAAGGCTACCTCAGGATCATCGAGGAAAGCGGAAAACGCGCCCATGGCATTGGAACCACCACCGACACAGGCAACCACCTCATCGGGTAAGCGGCCAATCTGCGCCAGAGACTGGACCTTCATCTCCTGCGAAATCACACTCTGGAAGTAGCTGACCATTTCCGGGAAGGGGGCCGGACCACAGGCGGTACCGAGCACATAGTGCGTGGTTTCCACGCTCGCGGCCCAATCGCGCAGGGCCTCATCGAGCGCTTCTTTGAGGGTCCGGGCACCGGTCTCAACGCCGACTACCGTCGCGCCCAACTGGCGCATCCAAAAGACATTTGAGTATTGCCGTTCAATATCATCGGCACCCATATAGATGGTCGCGTCCAAACCCAGGCGGGCCGCCATAATGGCCGTCGCCAAACCGTGCTGACCGGCGCCGGTTTCGGCAATTACCCGCTTCTTACCCATACGCTGAACTAATAGGCCCTGACCGAGCACATTGTTCATCTTGTGTGCGCCGGAATGGTTCAGGTCTTCCCGCTTCAGCCAGAGCTGGGCCCCGCCTAGCTGGGCCGACAGCCGTCGCAACGGCGTCAGCGGCGTCGGGCGGCCACTGAATTCTTGGGTAAGGGTGAGATATTCTTGCCAAAACGATGGCTCTTCACGCAGTTCAAAGAACATGGTCTCCAGCTCTTGCAGGGCTGGGAGCAGAATTTCGGGCACATAGCGGCCGCCGAATTCACCAAAAAAGCCATTGTTGCTGCGTATCATCATAATTCCTTAGTTGAAGCTGAGCTGGACATGTCGTTTAGGCTGGTTTGCAGCGCGCCACCCGATGAAGCTATTAGGGCGTGACATTAACTAAACGGTTTAGTAAAGTTTGCACCAAGATAATTAGACAATCAAGCAGTTTTTATGGCCCAGAACTCAAAAAAAGACCAGATCGCCCACGCTGCCCTGCCGCTGTTCCTGGAATTCGGTTTTAAGGGCAGTTCGGTGGATATGGTGGTCAAAAGTGCTGGTGTGTCCAAACCCACCGTCTACAACCACTTTCCCGACAAGGCGGCGCTGCTCAGCTATGTGCTCGAGGTCTGGTTGCGCGACCAACCCGCACCTCGGCTGGAGGCCGACACCTTAGCTGATCTGGCGGATAAGCTCGATCAGGATTGCTTTAGCCCCACCAGCTTGGGCCTGTATAGGTTGGTAATAGGGGAGAACGGCCGATGTCCGGCGGCCAAAGTGTGCTTTCAAGCCGGATTCGATCGGCCCTGGCGTGACGAACTTAAGCGCTGGGCGCTCGAACGGGGTTTCGATCCGCAACCAATAGAGGCACACTTCAGCCATCTTTTGCTGAGGCACCTGTTCGATGGAACCCTTTAATGTTCGTTATGACCTCTTTAATGGTGCCCAAATCAAGCTGACAGCCGACACGGTATCACCCGACGAGCTAAGCAGATTGATCGGCCAACTGACCGACGCGGGTAAACAGCTGGTTTGGCTCACCTTACCGATTCACCAGGCCCGCTTGATCGCCTGCTTTACCGAGCAAGGCTTTGTCTTCCAGCTCTGTCAAGAACAGGAACTGACCCTGGTGCTGCGGATCCAGGCCGACGCCTATGCCCCTTTCGCACCAACGCACACCCTTGGCGTCGGTGGGCTGGTGTTAAACCCGGCGGGCGAGGTACTGCTTATTCGCGATCGCATGATGCGCGGACAGGGTTTTAAATTACCCGGTGGCTATGTCGATATGGGAGAGTCGGTGCAACGGGCCGCCGAACGTGAAGTGCGTGAAGAAACCGGGATTCGGGCTAGCTTTAGCGCACTGGTCGGCTTGATCGGCAAGTACCCGCATCAATACAACAAGGGCAACCTGTACCTGGTTTGCCGGCTCACCGCGCTAAGCACGGCAATCGAAATACAGGACACCGCCGAGATTGAAGCCGCAGTCTGGATGCCGGTCGCCGATTATCTCGCCGACAGCCAAAGCAGTCGATTTCACCGCCACCTGGTGGCATCGCTCACCGACAGCAGTGGCTTAACGCCGAATGCCTTCGAGTTTGACCCCGATCCACTCGGCAGCCGAGAGATCCTACTGGTCCCCTAAACGGCGCTGGGTATTCTGGATCGTCTTAGGGCCGCTGGGCCAGGGCTTTGTGCACCGCGCGGTCTAACGACAGCGCACCGCCACCGCTGACCACTAGCGAGACTGAGATGGTCAACAGGATCAGTCCATATTCATACCCGTTGTTGCTCATAAACAGGCCATTCACCAGGTGCACAGAGACGATAGCCACCAACATGGTTATCGCCAATGCGACGGCAGCGGGACGAACCAGCAAACCCAGAACCAACGCCAAGCCGCCAAAGAATTCTGCACTACCGGCCAATAGGGCCATCAGATAACCGGGCTCCAGACCGATGGAGGCCATAAATTGTCCGGTACCTTCCAGTCCGTAACCGCCGAACCACGCAAACAGCTTTTGCCCGCCATGGGCCATTAGAATCAGGCCTGCGGGAATACGTAAGATCAGGGCCGCAAAGTTGTTGTGAGTTGACAATAGTTCATTCAAATATTTCATAGTTTTCCGTCTTCGTTTTATGACTGTTCGATAAGCATAAGAGAGGGGGTTCAACTATAAAACCAAAAATTTCTGACAACCAAGTTCAATTCTACTGAATGAAAACCCAGCCGATAACGATACTCATCGCATACCAGACCGTGGGAGAATGCATCTAGCTGAGCAAAATGCCGATGGTGTACTAAAGTTCTCGACAGCCAGGTGTTGAGCCCTACAAATCCGAATCCAACCTAACCAGAATAAAATGGAGCAACATATGAGTGATATTAGCTTTCCGATCAAGGGCTCTTGCCAGTGTGGCGGCGTGACCTATGAACTGCTCTCCGCGCCGCTAAAGGTCCTTGCCTGTCACTGTGTTCAATGTCAGAAATTGTCGACCAGCGCCTTTAGTATCACCGCCGTGGTCTTGGCGAGCGAGCTAGTATTTCATGGTGCCATGACGGATTGGAGTCGAACCTGCGACAGCGGCAATCTCAGCAGCGCTAAGTTTTGTCCGACCTGCGGCAACCGGATCTATCATGTGAACCCGGCAGAACCCAATAATATCAAGTTGAAAGCCAGTAACTTGGACGACACCCGAGTGCTCAACCCCTCAGCCCATATCTGGGTGAGCGAAAAGCAGGACTGGTTTCAGTTGCCCGAAGGCGTACCCACCGCCGAAAAAGGCGCCTAACCAACGCCCAGAGTTCGGGCCACACGGCCCGACAACAGCATCGGCACAGATCCAATTGCGTTACCCAAGCGTAATTTCCACACCCTAAATTCGGAGATATTACGTTGAACCGCCTACGTTTAGTAAGCCTGGCTCTGGCCACCTCATTGGCCGCTCTCTCGGCGAATGCCTATGACGACACCGGTCTCAACCTGGGCCTGGGCCTGGTGACTTCGGATCTGACCGCCGATGTGGTCGAAAAACCCTTCTTTCCCGGTCTGCAGACCGACACCAAACAGTGGATGCTGCTGCCCGGCCTAAGCTATCAATGGCAACAGTTTGGTCTGGGTATCAACGGCATCAACTGGCGCAGCTTGGAATCGGCCGCGCTGCAGACCAAACTGAGCGTCGGTTATCCGAGCAGCAGCATGAGTGTCGGTGGGCAACGCGGTTGGTTTCGCTATGGTTTCAATACGGCGCTGCAATACAGCGACGGGTTGGCGGGCCGGCTCGGGACTACCCTAGGGCCCCTAGGATATGAACGCTCGGTTGGGTTTGAAGCTCGATCTGATGAACTTAGTGAAAAGGTATCACTCGGTGCGCCGATTTTTATCAGCAAGAAATGGCGCCTCACCGTTATTGGCACCCTGGCCTGGTTGCAACACAATAGAGCCTTCACACAACAAAAACTCGATATCGCGCAACCGCTAGCACAAGGTCACTACCAGGGTACCGAAGCCAATATATTTGCTATCTATCGGCTCAATGACGCCACCCGATTATTGCTGTCAACGACGCTCAGCCGCCCGGATAATGACCTGGTGCAGGAAGTCGCTGCAGTGCAACCGCTCCAACTGAACCTCTTTGCCCTGCTCAATTATCGCTTTGGATCCTCTGGGGCGGAATAATTGGCACTGGCATCGCTTCGGGTTTCGGTTAGACTCCTCGACCTAAGTGACAGGGCAGCTGTATTGCCTGTCTGAGCCATCAGAAGGGGAACCCATGGCCAACGCCGATTCACTGGTTGTACTCGATTTTGAAACCACCGGCCTGTCACCCGACCAAGGTGATCGGGCGATCGAGATTGGTGCGGTGCGCATCGAAAACGGTCATGTTACCGACCATTTTCAGTCACTGATGAACCCGGGTCGGCGAGTGTCGCCCTTTATTGAAAACTATACCGGTATCAGCAATGAGCTGCTCAAGGATGCGCCGCCCTGTGGCGAGGTGATGGCCGACTTTGCCGACTTCATCGGCACCAGCAACTTATTGGCGCACAACGCGTCGTTCGATAAACGCTTTCTCGATGCCGAACTGCAGCGCATTAACAAGCCCTATGCTGGCGAGTTTACCTGTTCACTTCTAGTCTCGCGGCGGGTCTTCCAGTCCGCCCCGAACCATCGCTTAGGCACCCTGGTCGACTACTGCAACATCGAATCGACCGGCGATTTTCACCGGGCCCTGTATGACTCTCAGATGACCGCACAGCTTTGGCTCGCGATATTGGCAAGCATCCGCACCACTTACCAGCGCAGCGAAATCCCCTTTGCGTTGATGCAGAAACTGTGCAAAACGCCCAAGCCGGGTATCGCCCGATTATTGGCCGTGCCGAGCTAGCCGTTAGCGCTAGCACAGTTCAGTAATATTGACTGATCAGCGCTGGTATTTTATCTTATTGAGCTGTTCTTTCAGTTCGAAAGTGGTGGTCAAGTCGATCTGATATAGATTGGCGAGCGCGGCGACGTAATACAACACATCCACCAGCTCTTCGGCGATTGACCCTTTCAGCTCACTCAGGGTGGGCTGGCCAACCTTTTCCGCACGGATGGCTTCCGACAATTCACCCACCTCTTCAACCAGTTTTAAAAAGTAGCCGGGATCGGGCCGGTCTAGGGTATCAACCGCTTGGATATGGGCCTGCAGTTCGACTAGGTTCATGGGACGCCTCGCTCTGAATTGGGCCGACGGCTGGCCGACTGTTGCGCTCGATTGTGCCCGCTCGGCAACGAAAGTTCATCAAAAACCGCACGTCTTGATGCCAAGCAAGGCGACTGAAAAATCTGACTCTAAACTTGGCGCTAAGCCTTATACTCGGCCAAAAGCGCACAGACGCACCTCAAGGAGCTACGATGAAAATTGGCGAATTAGCAAAAAAGTCCGGTTTATCCGCCCACACACTGCGGTTTTATGAAAAAAGTGGCCTACTTCGGGCAACAACGCGCACGCAGAACAACTATCGGCTTTACAGCCAGGGCGATTTGGACACCGCCATCTTTATCCAACGCGCCCGCGCAATTGGCTTCAGTCTAGAAGAGGTCGGGGTGTTCCTATCGATTCGGTCTGACTTATCCGCCCATGTCTGCGCCGAAGCCAAGAGCTTGGCCGATCGCAAGATAGAGGAAGTGACGCACAAGAGGGACCAACTGACGCAGATGTTAAGCGCATTGAACAAACTCTCAAACGCCTGCTGCGGTGGCAGCGAAAGCGCCGAGTATTGTACGATTATCGAGGCCCTTGACCAGCCTCAGGACCACTAATCAGTTCACGAATGAGCCCCGCCAACTGCATCACCCCGGCTTGGTTCGCCCAACTGGTGCGCACGACCAAAGCCACCTCACGGTGCCGCCCCGGCTCCCGAAACTCAATAAAGACCAGCCCACTGTCGAGTGCGGTTAAGGCCGCTACCGCCAACTGCGGCACCAAGGTGATGCCCTGATGATTGGCCACTAATTGCATCAGGGTGAACAGACTGGACCCGGCAACCTCATTGTCGGTCGATAGCTGGCAGACTTGCAGGGTATGGCCGCTCAGGCAGTGACTTTTTTCGAGCAACAACAACTTATGTCCAAGCAGATCTCCCGCGCTCAAGCTAGCCGCTTGCGCCAGCATATGGCCACGCGGCAGCGCGACATAGAAGCGATCATCAAATAGCGGTATGACCTGCAATTTCTCGGTGTCGAATGGCAGCGCTAAGATGCCCACATCGAGTGCCCCCGATGCGACGGCCTGGACCAGCTCGCTACTGGTTTTTTCACTATTTTCTAAGCTCAAGGGCGGCGATTCGCGATGTACCGCCGGTAATAAGCGCGGCAGCAAAAAGGGCGCGATGGTGGGGATCAGACCGACCTTTAAGGCCGTGATCGGCCGCCGGGTCGGATCTGCCGACCCGAGCCAACGGTCTGCTAAGACCAATAGCTGCTCCGCATCAGCGGCCAGCCGTTTGGCCTCAGCCTTAATAATGATGTTGCGTTTATTAATCCGCTCGACCAACTGCACCCCGAGCAGGGATTCCAGCTCGGCAATACTGGCGCTCATGGTCGATTGGGTGACGAAACACAGTTCCGCAGCTTGGCCAAAATGGCCGGTTCGCACCAGGGCGACTAAGTACTTCAGCTGTTTAAAGCTCGGATAGTGCACCGCCACGGCTCAACTAAGCTCCTTAACCAAGCTTTGCCGCAAGGTTTGCGGCCCAAGCAAGACAAAGCCAACGGTTCGCTCGTCCAACTTTGCCCTACCCACTAACCCTTCGTCCTGCTCGATAAAGCTCCAGCGTGCGCCTGGAGGCGCCGGCACCAAGCTGATCGGCACGGCCGGTGTTTTCACCGCCACCGGCATCAAGGGAAAGACGATATCGGTCGGCGTTCCGGTCAGAGTCGCCGCCAGTGCCCGTGCAGCATGCATAATGGGCATGATATAGGGCAACCAACGCTCACCGTATTGGGCGCAATCCCCCAGTGCCGAGATACGGGGATCATCGGTTTGACCGACCGGGTTGACCACTATGCCACGCGAGACCGTCAGACCGGCGGCGCTGGCCAGATCGACATTGGGTTTCAGACCGACCGCACTGAGCACCAGATCGACCTCCAAGTGTTGATCATCAGACAGGGTTAGCGTGAAGCCCGCCTTAGCTTGGTCGATTCGGGCCACGGTCTGGCCCAACTGCCACTGCACGCCCGCCGCGGTCAGTTTTTGCTCGACAAAACGACCGGCTGTTTCAGGCAACAGGCTCGCCAGCGGCCATGGATCCGGACCGATTACCGTGACTTGCTTGTCGGCATGGAGCAGGTCATTGGCGAATTCACAGCCAATCAGACCCGGACCGATGATCGCTACCCGATCCGCCTTTGCCAGGCGCTCGCGAAACAGTTGGTAGTCGTGAATCTGATTGACGCGCACCACCTGATCGGCGCCGTCACCGGCCGTGGGTAAGTGCAGCTGTTCAGCCCCCCAGGCCAAGACCAGTTGATCGTAGTCGACTGGTCCCTGGTCGGTCAGCACCTGCTGTCGGTCGCGATCGATGCCCGTCACCTGGGTCTGCACCAGAACCTGCAGATCGTACTGGGCGGCCATCTTAGCCGCCGGTGACAGAATCAGCTGCTC
>JBLHFL010000089.1:0-7970 GCA_047618105.1 Granulosicoccus sp. | reverse complement strand
TGCCTACTGCCCCAACATTCTGTTTCCCTATGCTCGAGAAGCAGTCGATGCTGCCGTCGTCAAAGGCAGCTTTCCTGCCCTGATGTTGGCACCGGTCAACTTTGATGCCCTATACCAGCAGAAGCAGGCCACTAACGAGACTGTTACAACCAACTAGTGCGTCCGCCATGCAGTTGCCGATCTCGGTAACTGCATTATAACATCGAGGGTTCTCCGGCCTTAGCCCAGAGCATTTCCCTACCCCGCTCCTAGCCCCAATGATCTGCACAGTTGTTACCCCGCTTGTTGAACGGCATGTTAATCCCGTGATGTTTTTCACCGGAACCGTCCGATAGACTTTTTCGAGTCTTTGTGCGGCGAATTCGATGCGGGGAATTGCCGTTGTTAGAGGGGTGGGCGGAAAAACCAGGGCACAAACTTCGTTGCACACGCCTCTGTCATGGCCCGGACGGAAAGTATATCATCTAGGTGTTTAGAGCCGCAGCGGGAACCTGCACCAAAATGGCGCGCTTTTAAGGTGCTGGCTGATGTGGCCGCACCCATATAGTGCCACTTATGGGCAATTCCTTCTAAACAAGCACCGGGCAAAGCCGCCAATCTGATATTCGATCGCCGGCATATATTTTGCGTGGTTAGCTGTATTGCTAATACTTACAATTAAAATAAGCGCGACCTTTTCTTGTGAGACCACTTTTTACATCGCTCAACTCATTGAGCGCCTTTTAAACGATGGAGACGACCAATGTCGCTTACGCTTTCGCTAATCAAAGAATCTGAAGCCCGCTGGATAGACCTGCGTTTTACGGACACCAAAGGCAAGGAACAACACCTCTCCATTCCCTCCTCAGAAGTAAATGATGACTTCTTTCAAGAGGGTAAGATGTTCGACGGCTCGTCAATTGGCGGTTGGAAAGGCATCAACGAATCCGACATGATCTTGATGCCAGATGATTCTGCCTCGGTACTCGACCCATTCACAGAAGACGCGACCATCATTGTGCGCTGCAACATCGTTGAACCCACCACGGGCGAAGGCTATAACCGGGACCCACGCTCAATTGCCTTGCGCGGTGAAGCCTATTTAGCCTCCACCGGTCTTGGCGACACCGCCTTGTTCGGCCCGGAACCTGAATTTTTCGTCTTCGACGATGTCAAATGGGGTTCTAATATTTCCGGTTCGTTTTACAAAATCGATTCCGATGAAGCCGCTTGGTCTTCCGAACGGGTCTTTAAAGACGGCAATATGGGTCATCGACCCGGTATCAAGGGCGGTTACTTCCCAGTACCACCGGTCGACAGTCTGCATGAAATTCGCGCGCAAATGTGCGATGCCATGGAGTCTATGGGCTTGGTCATCGAGGTGCACCATCACGAAGTGGGCACCGCCGGTCAGTGTGAGATTGGTATCGGTGCCAACACCCTGACCAAAAAAGCCGATGAGGTCCAGATCCTTAAGTATTGCGTCCATAACGTGGCCCATGCCTATGGCAAGACGGCAACCTTTATGCCCAAGCCACTGGTCGGTGATAATGGTTCGGGCATGCATGTCCACATGTCCTATTCCAAAGACGGCGTCAATCAATTTGCCGGCGATGACTATGCCGGCCTGTCTGAGACGGCACTGTTTTACATCGGCGGCATCATCAAGCATGCCCGTTCGCTCAATGCCTTCGCCAACGCCTCGACGAACTCATACAAGCGTCTGGTGCCTGGCTTCGAAGCACCGGTCATGCTCGCTTATTCGGCTCGTAACCGTTCCGCGTCGATCCGCATTCCGTATGTCACCAGCCCTAAGGGTAAGCGCATAGAGGTCCGCTTCGGCGACCCATCAGCCAACCCATACCTAATGTTTACTGCCTTTTTGATGGCCGGCCTAGACGGCGTGCTCAATAAAATGCACCCAGGCGATCCTGCCGATAAGGACCTCTATGACCTGCCTCCGGAAGAAGCGGCCGCTTACCCGACCGTCTGCAACAGCTTAGAACAGGCGTTGAACGCGTTGGATGTGGATCGTGACTATCTGAAGGCTGGTGGCGTGTTTGATGACGATACCATTGATGCTTATATCAAACTGAAGATGGAAGACGTCGTGCGTTTGGATATGACGACTCACCCGGTGGAGTTCGATCTCTACTATTCGATCTAATCGGAGTCCGCTCGCACTAAAGCCCTGCCTTGGCAGGGCTTTTTTTTGCCCTTAATAAAGGGTTGAACCTTACTGTAGAACTTCAGCGGCATGCAGCGCACACCTTGGCATTGGCTGGAGTTGCGCGGTCTTAATCAAACAGTTTTTGCCACCAGGTGGATTTTCGGGGAACGGCTCTGCTGTCCTGTTCGTTGCAGCTCATGCTGGCCACCGGCTCGGTCCCTAAGATAAAGGGTAAGGACCTGGCATTATTACAGCCACTGGGCACTACGATGCCCGCCTCATTGACCTCGACTTGGGTGATGCCGAGCGGCACACCGCGCCGCTCTTGTTCCGGTCGCAACTCGGCCATGACCTTAATCCAGATGGGCAACGCCCCGGTTGAGCCGGTCAGCGGGGTGGTCTTATTGTTATCCCGACCGACCCAAACAACAAGCTGACGGTCACCGGTAAAACCACTAAACCAGGCATCCCGGTTATCATCGGTGGTGCCCGTTTTGCCGGCAGCCCACCAGTGGCTGGGCAATAACCATTGAATGCTGGCGGAGGTCCCCATAACGGTGGCCTCATGCATGGCCGCCTGGAGCAAATAAATGGCTTCAGGACTAAACCGCTGGCTAACTTTCAAATCGTAGCGCTGGATTACGCCTAACTGCGGGTGAGAAACGGCACGAATGGTATTCAGAGGCGAATAAAAGCCGTTGCCACTGATGGTTTGATACATTTGCGCCACTTCCATGGGCGACATACCGTGTGCGCCGAGCATCACCGCGGGCACCAGCGGAATGGAATCGGATACGCCGAGCCGGGCAATCACATCAAACACGCCAACCAGACCAATTTGCATGCCCAAGCGGGCAGTTGCCTGATTATAGGATTTGGCCAAGGCGTCAACCAACATCGGCTGGCCGTGGGCAATCCGGTCGTAGTTTTTCGGCTGCCAAAAAGTACCATCGCCCGCGGCAATGGTTACGTCGGCATCGTTTAAGGGGTCGGCTAGCGTATAACCCTGCTCTAATGCGGCCAAATAGACGGCCGGTTTCATCAGTGAGCCAATCGGTCGCTTGGCATCTAGTGCCCGATTAAAGCCCCCAACAAGTGGTTCGCGACCCCCGAGCATCGCCAATATATCACCGGTTGAGGGCCGCGTAAGCACAGCAGCCGCTTCTAATATATTGGCTGCCAACTGGTAGCGTTGTTCCGTTTTCGGCAGGGTTTCGGCAACCTGTTGTTCTAGGATGGTCTGTGCTAAGGGATCCAAGGTGGTAAAAATGGTCAACCCTTCGCTGAGCAAGTCTTCCTTACGGTAATCATTGGCAAGTTGCCGGCGCAAGGCATCCATAAAGGCGGGGTAATTGGACTGCCGGGGTTTACTGGCTATATCCAACGCGGCAGAGGAGGCTTGCCGATACTCGGCCTGGGTAATCAAGCCCTGTCTTAGCCAAACTGACAGAACCGTATCCCGCCGTGCCTGAGCTCGCTTAGGGTGGCGCCGTGGATTGTAGTAGGAGGGGCCTTTGATTAGGCCGATGAGCATCGCTTGTTGGTGAATCTGCAAACCTTCGAGCGTTGTGCCAAAATAAAATTCGGCACCGAGGCCAAAACCGTTAATAGCGCGGGCACCCTGCTGACCGATGTAGACCTCATTCATATAGGTCTCGAGAATGTCATTCTTGCTGTAATGCACTTCCATAATAACCGACATCAACGCTTCTTTTATTTTTCGGGTCAGTGTCTTATCGGAGGTCAAATACATATTTTTGACCAACTGATTGGTTAAGGTACTTCCCCCCTGGGAGGCCTGCCCTGAGGAAATGTTGGCAAATAGTGCCCGCGCGATGCCGCGAAAGGAAATACCCCAGTGTTGAAAATACTGCTCGTCTTCAACCAAGACCAAACCCAAGACCAATCGTTCGGGGATGGTATCGAGCGAATAGGGAACCCGGTCTTCGGTGATCCCGGGGTAAATCTGGCCGATATAAAGTGGCTCGAGACGGACCAGGGACAATTTTTGGCCATTAGCGCCGCCAAGCCCTATTATGCCATCGGCGTTAAACTTCAGGCCAATCTTGCCGGCCCGTTCGACGCCATCCCAGAAATTGAAGCCGCGCGTAAAGACAGAGACACTCGCACCCGTGACATTGTAACGACCCGCCTGAAAGGCTTCATCTGCAGCTCTGTAACCCAGCTTTTGCAGTAACGCGATAAAACTGTCTTGGCTGATCGACGCACCGACATAGAGCTCTTGAGCCTCGCTGTAGACCCGCGCCGGGATTTTAAAGCGCCGGCCTTCAAAGCCTTCGCGCACGATCGCGTTGAGATATATTAGCCAAAAGAACAGCAGGCAAGCGGCCACAAGACTTAACTGAAAGAATAGCTTAACGACCTTGGGCCATCTGCCAGGCGCTCTTTTCGGCCGAGTGGTGCCCTTGGGTTTGGATTTTCGCGCTTTGGGTGGGGTTTTTCGGATCATATGGGCGCTAGTATAGGGTGCAATGGAGCGGGTGTCTTGAACGGGGTGATGTTTTTATCCACCCTCGCCATCAACTCACACCTTATCACCCTGAGATGCCCAGCAGCTTTAGCGCCAAGCGATGAATCGATTTTCAATAACGTGAACCAGGTAACGCCCTGGGTTTCCCATTCGGGCGAAAACCAGACTAGACTGATAGCAGTGATTTGTCCCATTTTATGACGCTATGGAGTGTTACAGATGAACATGAATAATCCTAGCCGGCGGCGGTTGGCCCTCTGGCTACTATTAATAAGCCTGCCAATGGCGGTTTTTGCCGCCGGGAAAATCTACACCTGGACCGATGCCAGTGGCGTCGTACACTATGGTGATCGACCGCCCATGGCGGCGGAAGCAGACGAGGTTTCCATCCAAGGCAAAAAGAAACTGCCCTTGGTGGTGGTCGATGAGCAACTGCCTGGACTCTGGTTTGGTTCGGCCAACGACGGCGGCGAGGTCAAGTTCACGCTGTTTGAGAATGGCAGCATCACCTACATTCAGACTCGGGCTGACCAGTCGGTTTACAATTATCAGGGCATCTGGACCTTAGAGAACACCAGCCTCACGGTGATTACCGAGTTCAGTCAGACCGCGCCACCCGGGGGTGATTTCAAGCGTTCGGTCCAACCCATTGCGCTCACCTACACCATTGTCGGCTTTAGCGAGAACGCCTTGGAGGTCATTATCGGGCCCGAACGCTTTAATTTGGTGCGGCTGAATCCCTAGGGTGTAAAGAGCTGTTGTGCGCTGCTGCTCGCCTATTAAGGGCAGTCAGAACAGAGTCAGTTGGTCATCGATCAGGCTGTAGAAATCTTCCGACAAAAAATGCAACAGCGCGTCGGCGATCGGGGCCAACTGTTTATCAATATAGTGCTCATAATCGAGTTGTGCTGTGATATAGCCGACCGGCTGCCAACCTTGGACCGTCTTGACGTATTCAATATTACGCCCGCGCCAATGGGGTTGCTGCTGTCTCTTTATCCAGGCGGCCTGGACATGAGGTGGCATTTGCTTGTCATACTGTTCGATCGAACGGCGCAGTCGCCGCTTGTAGACCAGTTGCTCATCCAACTTCCCCGCTTTCAGGTCTAATACCGTCTCGGTAATTAAGGCCTTATAGGGTTGATTCCGAAACACCCGTTCGTAGAGGGATAACTGAAAGCGTTTGGCCAACGCGGTCCAATCTGAACGCACCGCCTCCAGGCCCTTAAATATAAGTCGATATTCTCCCTCGCTGAGTTGCCAGCCGGCATAGCGTTTTTTCGAGCCCATCTCGGTGCCCCGAATGGTGGGCATCACAAACTGTTCATAGTGGGTTTCGAATTCCATCTCCAGATGGCATGCCAGATCAAACTCGCTACGCAATTTTGCTTGCCACCAGGCGTTCAACTCGCTGGCCAATTGCCGACCGAGTTGTTCCGGATCGGCATGGCCGGCGGCGTGCACGAACACCGAATCGGTATCACCGTAGATCACGCGATGGCCCTTGGCTTCAATAAAGTCACGACTCTTCTGCAAGATTTCGTGCCCGCGCAAGGTAATCGAGCTGGCTAGGCGGGGATCAAAAAAACGGCATAGGTTACTGCCCAGCACGCCATAGAAGGAATTCATAATGATTTTTATGGCTTGCGACATTGGCGCGTTTTTTTCCGCCTTGGCCTGATCGCGCGCTTGCCAAAGCTGATCAATCAGGGCCGGTAGAATATGGTGTTGACGATGAAAGCGGGCATCCAAAAATCCCGGCACCGTCTCAGCCACAGGTGCACTCAGGCCTTCTTGCAAACCCAAGGGGTCTATTAAAAAGGTTCGGATTATGGACGGATAAAGACTCTTAAAATCGAGCACCAGGACATTGCGATAGATCCCCGGGATGCTGTCCATGACAAAGCCCCCGGGGCTGGCGGTTTGCAATTGCTGCTCGCCGACGTTGGAGGCAATGTAACCTTGGCGATGCAACCTAGGCATATAGACGGTATTGAACGCGGCCGATGAACCGCCGGCACGATCCATGGCCAAGCCGGTGAGATGACTGCGTTCGATAAGAAAATGCCACAGCCCGGCTTGCGCAAAAAGATCGAGCACCAATTGGGCATCGGCCAGATTGTATTGCACAAAGGCGTTTAGATCCTCCCGATACAAACGTTCGATTTCGTTGACCCGATCATCGCTGTGGTCAATTTTCTTGCCCCGTTGGAGCAGTGTTTGGGCGACGGTTTCCAATGAATAATCGTCGAAGGACCAGGCCGCCGAGCGAAATGCTCCGGGTCCGTCGATAACCTGACGGCCCTCCACTTCCAAGTAAAAATGTTCTGGCTGGTCGGCGCGCGCGCGCCACCCCGCGGGCACACCATTGCGCCCGATGGAAAAAGACAGGCCGACTCGATCGCAGTGCTGCTGCAGGATTCTGAGATCAAAATCGACCACGTTCCAACCGATAATACAGTCCGGATCATAGCTTAAAATGGCGTCGATAACGGCCTCAAGACAGGCTCGAACAGAGCCAAACCAATGCGCATCCAGTGTCGGATCGAGCGTCTGTTTGGACTGGCCCTGATCAACTAGGAAAACTCGAGCCAAGCCCGCACCGGCCAATGCCACACTGTACAGATCGGGCGTTTTTCCCGGCTCAAACCAGGCGGTTTCAATATCGATCGACAGCGGCCGTAGGGTCGGTACGCTCTGCGCCGGCCGGGCCTGCTGAGCGTCAAACTGCAGGCTGCCGAACAAAAAACGTTCCATCAGGTATCGCTCTGCTGGATTGATATCCTCTTCCCAAACCTTTAAGCCAACTTCCTTACCTTGCCAAGCCCATCGCCGCTGCTGGCTAAAAGAACGGGAATAGACGGGCACGGCCATTTCGCCCATTAGGGTTTTAAAGACTTTCCCGGTTTGCCGGATAGCCGGCTTTTGCCGCTGCCAAATGGCTTGCCAGCGCTCGACCTGTTGCTCTGAGACAAAACAGACACTGTCCTGGCTCGCCAACTTCCAGCACTGTGGCCCGTCCGGGCCACTCAACCAAAAGCGCAATTCGATGCCCGAATCTGTTTCCTGCCAGTGACGGCTTAAGATAAATAAAGGTGTACTCTGGGCCACAGAACTTCCAAAATAATAGAACTGCTGGCAGTTTACCACTAATCTACCTATTCCTCGTTTTTGCTCTTTAGCGAACGTTTATTAAGCAGCGACGTATGGCTTTGTTCTAGGTTGCTGTACTGTGCTAGCTGCGCACGAATCCGATCGTTGTTATGCCTGGATGAGTACCCCGGTATCTTGATCCACTGACGCAAGCGGGCGTTATGCGGCCTACCTCGG
>JBLHFL010000088.1:0-8019 GCA_047618105.1 Granulosicoccus sp. | reverse complement strand
CGTTGCGCGAAGACGTTGACGAGGGCGAGGCCCTGGCTGAAATATTCAAGATGGTCCGTGCCGGCATGAAGGCCAACGGTTGCAAACGCGCCATTTTAGTGGGGCACAACGCCACCTTCGATCACAACTTTGTTATGGCCGCGGCCGAACGGGCCAGCACCAAACGCAACCCCTTCCATCCCTTTTCGACCTTCGATACCTCGGCCCTGGCCGCCCTGGTCTATGGCCAGACCGTGTTGAAAAAAGCTTGCGACACAGCCGAGATCGAATTTTCCACCAAAGAAGCCCACAACGCCGAATACGACACCCGTAAAACGGCTGAGTTATTTTGCCGGATGATCAATCGCTGGAAGACCCTAGGCGGCTGGCCGCTCCCGGAACGGGCCGAATCGGACGATGACACCGCCACTGGAGACTGAGAATGAAATGCATGGCCGATCTTTGCGTTATCCCCTTTAATCAAAAAATCTCGGTGGCCGATGAAATTGCCGCCTGCCACCGGGTCTTGCAGAGCTTTGATGTAGAGCTCCAGTTGCACGGCTATGGCACCAATATCTATGGCGAATGGGATCAGGTCTTTGGTGCGATTAAGGCGTGTCATCAGGCGCTGCACGACAGCGGCATCGTACGGATCTCGTCGACTATCAAGGTCGGCACCCGAACCGACAAGGAGCAAACAATTGGTGACAAGATTCAAGCCGTCGAAGATCGCCTAGCTTAATCCAGCACTGGGCCGCCTAGGGCACACCATTCGATGAACTGTGGCTAATTCTCACCGGTGCTCTAAACTGTCTCATATTCGAGACAATGGCGGGCGCATCATGGATCTGAACGGGTTGGTACTGTTCGTCGAAATCATCAAGCAGGGTTCTATAACCCGAGCGGGTAGGGTACTGGGCAAGCCCAAGTCGACCCTATCGCGTCAATTGAGTGAGTTTGAACAAACGCTCGGGGTTAAATTGGTTGAGCGCACTACGCGTCGGCTCGATCTGACCGAAGCTGGTCGTGAGCTCTACGAGCAGTCGAAGGATCTGTTGTCGGAGCTGGGCGACATACAGCACAGTATCGGTGCCTATCAGCGCCAACCCAAGGGCCAGCTAACCATTCTTTGGCCGCAAGAATTGTTTACCGCCCAGATGGCGGAATTGATTGCCGAGTTTTTGCAGACCTGGTCGTTAATCAGCTTCTGCGGTACCCAATACAACGGCGCCACGCCGGCGCCCGATAGCCAATACGACCTACAATTTTTGCTCCACCAACAGCCGCTGCCGGCCAGTGACTGGATCGGTCGCTCGTTGATGAGTATCCCGCACAATATCTATATCGCCAGCCATTGCCTCAACCGCGCGCCCAAGACGCTGGACGACATCCGCCATTGCCAATGTATTTTACAGTCGGGTGAAGATGAGTGGTTGTTTCGTCAAGACCAGCAGATTTACACCATCCCGGTACAGGGACGGCTGACATTAAACAGTCCGGATATGAGACTGCAGGCCGCCATCCGCGGCTTGGGCGCAGTGCGCCTGGCCAATTACTTGGCCGAACCCTATGTCCGACAGGGCGCTTTGACGGCCGTGACCTTTAACGAGCGGCCCGTGGCCGATACCCTCAGCGTGCTGTATCGCAGCCGGCAACTGCCGTTAAAAACCCGACTGTTCTTGGAACACTTCCAGAATCATGTCGGGCGACTTTACAGCACACTTTAAAGGACCGGCAGAACGCTTAAGCCAGTTGAATAAATTCGGCGCGGTAGTGCTTGAGTTCTTCAATCGATTCGATGATGTCGTCTAAGGCCCGGTGACTGCCCTTCTTATTGACCCCAGCCAAAACCTCAGGGCGCCAGCGCTTGGCTAACTCTTTCAGGGTACTGACATCGATATTGCGATAGTGGCAATGGCCGTCCAGATCGGGCATATACTTGATCAAGAAGCGACGGTCTTGCCAGATCGAATTACCGCACAGGGGCGACTCGCCCCGCTCAACCCAAGCCTCCAGAAAGGCCACGGTCTGCGCCTCGGCTTGGGCAACACTGATGGTACTGGTGCGTACCTTCTCGGTTAGCCCGGAGGCGCCGTGATGATCGGTACACCATTCATCCATACCAGCGAGCACCGTCTCAGGTTGATGAATCACCAATTCCGGACCGCGGGCAATAATATTGAGATCCTGATCGGTAACCAGGGTCGCTATCTCAAGTATTTGGTCGGTTTCGGGTTTCAAGCCGGACATTTCTAAGTCTATCCAGATCAAATTGGTTTTTTTATCCATCAGGCGCAACCTTTAGGCAATGAAGGGGGGTATAATTAGAGGTTCAGTATAACCGATTCCGAACCCTAGGGCCGCATGAGTAAACGAAAGCTAACCCGCCAACAGCAGTTCCGCATTGATAAGGTGCAGCAAGAACGCCTTTCCCGTGTCCAAAAGAAAGACCAGTTTATCGAGCAAAAGATCGAGTCTGGCTCCCTGGGCGAACCCCAAACCGGCCTAATAGTCGCGCATTTCGGTGCCACCATCGATGTTGAAGCGAGTACCGGTGAGTTGGTGCGCTGCCACGTGCGCAGCAATCTGCCAGTCTTGGTCACCGGCGACCAGGTCATCTGGCACAGCGATACCCAGAACAGTGAGCGCGGTATCATCAGCGCGGTGCAAGAACGCCGCACGATCCTCACGCGCCCCGATGCGCGCGGTAAACTGCGCCCGGTGGCCGCCAATATCGATCGCATCATCATTGTCGTCGCCCCCGCGCCACGGACGCCAGTCAATCTGATCGATCGTTATTTGGTCGCCACCGCGCACGACGATATAATGCCGGTAATCCTGCTCAATAAATTCGATCTAATCGATCAGGCACCAGAGATGCAGCTGGAGTTAAAGCAATATGAAGACCTGGGCTATCAGACGGTGATCGCCTCGATCAAGGACCCAGATGGCCTGAAAACCATTCAGGCTCTGGTGGCGGAGGGTAATTCGGTGTTCGTTGGCCAGTCCGGCGTGGGTAAGTCATCGATTATCGCCGAACTGTTGCCCGAGGCGGAGATCCGCATTGGTGAAATTTCAGAGGCAACCGGCAAAGGCCGGCACACCACGACAACCGCCAAACTCTATCATATCCCGAGCGGTGGCCAGCTAATCGACAGCCCCGGCATCCGGGAATTTGGTTTGTGGCACACCAACCCAGACGACTTGGCACGCGGCTTCCCCGATGTTGATAAGTACGCGGCGCATTGTAAGTTTAACGATTGCACCCACACCCATGAGCCGAACTGTGGCGTCAAGGTGGCCATAGACGGCGGCAAGATATTACAGCGTCGGCTCGATAGCTTCTTGAGTATTCGCAACTCGGTCGATGAAGTGGTGATGCGAAGCTAGCTAACGCACAACCCGGTCGCTGAATCGGGTCTTGTTTTTAAACCGATACACACCCGGGCCAAAATCATAACTGAACGCTAGACGCACCAGGTGCGCGGCACCGCGGCACAGATCCGGCTCAGTACGGCGCAATTCAATCACGTCCTGGTCAAACTTCAGATAAAACTGGGCCGCCTCGGTGCAGCCATTGGACAGCACCGAGACTTCGAGGCGCTGCGCGGTGACCACCGGATTAAAGAGTAGGGTTTCGGATTTAGCCTGAGTCAACAGCGTGCTACAGGACAGCAGCGACAACATCGCCAGGCCCGCAATAAGGTGTTTCATCGTCTCTGTCTCCATAACAGTCCTACACTGGTCAAGAACAGCCAAAGGCTCAAACTGCCGGCATTGGAACCCTCATTGCCTAACCGATCAATAGTGCCGTCGGTCGCCACGGTGGCCACGGTCACTTCGCAGCTATTGGTTAATGCAACGCGTTGCGCCGCGCCGCGCGGTGCATCCATCTGCGGCGGATCGAGCGGTGCCAGATTGCGCGGTGCCGCGGGATTGGCACTGCGAATCTCAATCACCTCGTCACTTATCCATTCTTTGAATGCAAAAACATCGCTATACACCCCATATCCATATTTATCGGGCTCGCTAGAACCACAATAAGAGGGTCCAAAGGACACCACACCCAACAACGTATTAGTAAGGGGGTTAAACAGCGGGCCGCCACTGTCACCGTTACAGGAGTCGAGACCGGGGTCGCCGGCGCAGACCATATTCGTGCTATTAAATAGCGACTCTGCCAGCTTACACACATCGTCTGTTCTGGGGGTGATATTCACCTCGCGCAGGGAAGCACTGCCTTCAAATGTTTCTCCGTCTAGGTCGGACAGAGTATCGCCATGGCCCAACACCCTCACCGATTTCCCATCGCTACTGGCCGCGAGGCTGGCAAACTCATCGGTGGACTGGGGCAGATTAATGGCGCTGCTCGTAGGGCTGGTTTCTAGCTGAATCAGGGCGATGTCATTGGTATGCTGCCTTGAACTGTAACTCTGGTGGCGGAACGCGCTGGCCGCGCGAAGTAATTGGCCTTCGTCACCGCGGAAGACCACAAAACCGGTGTAATGGAAGCCGGCGACACATTCTCCCTTGCTGGCCCGAGTAACGCAGCTGTAGTCGGCCGCGCCAGGCTCATCGGAACAGTATTCGTATTCCATCTGCGCCGTGTAGTCGCCCACCAGCAGCGCATACTTTTCTACCTCAGACGGAATCACGCAATGGGCTGCAGTGACCACGGTGCCAGCCCCTATATAGCTGCCACCGCAGACAGGGTTCCAGTGATACTTACCAGGCGCCCATTCATACTGGGTCATCAGCGTGACAAAAAAACCATAGTCTTGGGTCGCGCTCTGGCCATTGATAATGCGCGACTGGGGTACCTCGGTCGAGCGAATTTCTGCATTGGCGAAGGTACAGGTGAGCACCAACAGCATGGCACATTGCAGGGTAAATAGTCTCATCGGGCGGCTCCGTGGTCAATTTGCAATGCTAAACCATAGTTTAGCCCGTTGCGAGCAAAGTGCGGCCGAAATTGAAACGAGTTTAATTATTGGTCGGGGTTTGGGGTTTAAATGTTGGTCGACGTTAGAGTATACCGGGGTCTGAAGTCGGCCTAAAAGCTGCGCGCTCCGGCCTGCTCGATTTGATGTAACATAAAGCGAATCTTGATTAACCCAGCTTCCGTCAGCCGAACTATTCCCTCGCGCGCGCGCAAACCATATTGCTCCTGCACCTGATTACAGCGCTGGCGCAGCGCATCGAGGGCAGCATCGTGGCGTATCGGCATGGCTAAAAACAGGGTCCACTCCGGTTCCGCTAGCTGCTGCTCGAGCAAGCGGGTGAGCAAACCTTGGATCTGATCGATATCCGGCCGGTACACCGGCGCCTTGCCAAAGGTGAACAGAAGGCCCACGCCAACGAGCACCAGCAGGGTTAGCGCACAGAGGACCACTAATTCGATCATATTCAGCCTCACTCTAACCGGCTGTTAAACTGCCGTCCAACGCCGGATCGATCTACCCTAACCAGACGCGAGAGTTGCGAAACATCCGCAGCCAGGCGCCATCTTCTTGCCAATTGCTCGGCTGCCAAGAGTTGGTAACCGTGCGGAAGACCCGTTCTGGATGCGGCATCATAATACTGATCCGACCGTCTGGCGTGGTAAAGCCATTCATTCCCGCCGCAGACCCGTTCGGATTTAACGGGTAAGACTCGGTGACCCGGCCTTGGTTATCAATATAACGTAGCGCGACCAGACCGCTGTTGAGCGCCTGATCCAGGTGCTGAGCATCGCGAAATTCCGCCAAACCCTCACCATGGGCGACCACGATCGGCAATTTTGAACCGGCCATACCAGTCAGAAAGATCGATGGCGACTGCGGAATCTCGACCATCACGGTGCGCGCTTCAAACTGTTCCGATTGGTTGCGCACGAAATGCGGCCAAAGGTCGGACCCGGGAATGATCTCACTCAAATTGGACAGCATCTGGCAACCGTTGCAGACGCCCAGGGCAAAGTTATTCGACCCCGCAAAGAAGGTTTCAAACTGTTTTTTTGCCGACTCATTAAAGCGTATCGATTTGGCCCAGCCCTCACCGGCACCGAGCACATCACCGTAGGAGAAGCCACCACAGGCCACCAAGCCGTTAAAGTCTTGCAACTTGACCCGTTGCGCCAGTAAGTCGCTCATATGAACATCGACGGAGTCGAAACCGGCGCGATCGAAGGCTGCCGCCATCTCAAGTTGGCCATTGACGCCCTGTTCGCGCAGCACCGCCACCTTGGGCCGTACACCAGTGTTGATATAGGGTGCACTAATGTCGGCGTTCAGATCGAAGCTCAGCGACTCGAACAGGCCTGGATCGTTGGCATCGAGCCAGCGATCGTATTCTTGCTGTGCGCAATCCTGATTGTCACGCAAAGCCTGCATGCGGTAGCTGGTTTCGCTCCACTGGCGCAGTATATGGGTACGGGGTTTGACATAGAATTCATCCCCGCCGGCCAACACACGGACGAAATCGTCGTCGTTCAGCTGACCGATAACGGCCGTGCAGTCGCCCAAGCCAGCCGCGGTAAATTGCGCTAATACCGCCTCGGTATCGCCCCGCCGAATCTGGATAACCGCGCCCAGCTCTTCGGCAAACAAAGCGGCAATGGGGTCGTTATCGGAGAAGCGATCGGTGTCGATATCGATACCGGTGCGACCGGCAAACGCCATCTCGACCAGGGTCGCAAAGACGCCACCGTCGGAACGGTCGTGATAGGCCAGGATCAGCTTATCGCCCAGTAAACCTTGAATTACCGCCCAGAAGGCCTTTAAGTCTTCGCTGTCGTCGACATCCGGCGCGACATCGCCGACCTTGCGGTAGACCTGAGCCAGCGCACTGCCGCCGAGCCGATTCTGCCCGCGACCGAGGTCGATCAGCACTATATCGGTCTGGCCGGCGTCGGTTTTAAATTGCGGGGTCACACTCAGGCGGACATCGGTGACCGGTGCAATACCGGTGATCACCACGCTCATGGGCGCGGTAACCGATTTGGTCTTGCCGTCGTCTTGCCAAGTGGTGCGCATCGACATTGAATCCTTGCCGACCGGAATGGTCAGGTCCAAGGCCGGGCAAAGCTCGAGGCCAACTGCCTTTACGGTATCGTAGAGCGCCTCATCTTCGCCGGGATGGCCTGCTGCGGCCATCCAATTAGCCGAAAGGCGTACTTTTTTCATCTCGCCGATGGCGCTGGAGGCTAGGTTAGTCAGGGTCTCCGCCACAGCCAATCGACCTGAGGCCGCCGGGTTGATCAGCGCGACCGGGGTTCGTTCACCCATGGCCAAGGCTTCACCGGTGAAGCCTTGGAAACCGGTGGTGGTTACCGCGGCATCGGCCACGGGAATTTGCCATGGGCCGACCATCTGATCGCGCACGACCATACCGGTGATCGAACGATCGCCAATGGTAATGAGAAAGCCCTTGCTGGCCACCGAAGGCAGACGCATAACCCGGTCCACCGCCTCATTGATCTTGATATTGCGGGTTGAAAAGGCATCCTTTGCGAACGGCAGACGGTCAAAGGATCGGGACATTTTCGGCGGCTTGCCCAAGAGTACATCCAAGGGCATATCGACGGCGTTGTTGTCGAAATGACGATCGGCGACGATCAGTTGACGATCATCGGTCGCGGTGCCGATCACGGCAAAGGGGCAGCGCTCACGTTCACAGATGGCGGTGAAGGTGGCCAGTTGCTCCGGCGTGACGGCGAGCACATAGCGTTCTTGCGATTCGTTACACCAGACCGCCAAGGGCGGCATACCCGGTTCGTCATTGGGTATATCGCGCAATTCAAAGCGCCCGCCCCGGCCGCCATCGGCGACCAGCTCCGGAAAGGCGTTGGATAGACCGCCCGCGCCGACATCGTGGATAAAGGCGAGCGGATTTTGTGCGCCCAGCTCCCAACAGCGATCGATCACTTCCTGGCAGCGACGCTCCATCTCAGGATTGGGCCGTTGCACCGACGCGAAATCCAAGTCTTCATTGCCTTCGGCGCTATCGACCGACGACGCGGCGCCGCCGCCCAAGCCAATTTGCATGGCAGGACCGCCCAAG
>JBLHFL010000087.1:0-8038 GCA_047618105.1 Granulosicoccus sp. | reverse complement strand
ATTCGTCCGATGATTATCAGCTATGTCTCCGATGAGGTCTTATCGGCGATCCTCAGCGGTAGCGAGCTATTGCTCGATGAGGCCGACGATGAGGCTGGTTCAGATTCTGAACTGGCGGATACCCACCCAAACTCAGCGGCCGATGGCCCCGGCGTTCTCGATCAGGAATAAGCCAGTATGCATTTAAAGAATTTCGTCTTTGTAAATTGGGGCAATATCCCAGCCCTGGACTTCAACTTCGGGCCGGTCAATCTATTCTCTGGTGGCAATGGCTCGGGTAAAACGACGGCCGCTGACGCCCTGCAAACCATTATGACAGCAGCCCACGATACCCTGTTTCATTACAACCCGGGTCAGGATGAGGCCAGTCAACGCGGCCGGGGCAAGCAGGTGCGCACCTTGGCCTCCTATGTCTTAGGTTGCGACGATGGCGCCTTCGCGCGCACCGAAGCCACAGTTGGCTATCTGGCGGCCGTGTTTCACCCGACCCAGGGCGAAACCGCCGAGCCCTTTACCGCGATCATCGGCGTCACCGCCTATATCGACCGAACCGGCGCCACGGCAATCGCGCGTCAGTCCGATATAATCTATATGATCATTCAGGACGCCGAGTTGACCAAGGCCGATTTTATGCAGGAGCAGGATGGTCGCCAACAGGTGATACCGTTGGAACGCCTGGTTGCTCATCTAACGGGTCGTGGCATCGATCCCGTGGAAAAATACGACACCAAAAAACAGTATCTGCGTCGGCTTTATGCGGCCTTGCGCGGCCGTAAAGATGCCATCAGTGAACGCGAAGCGATGAACGCGGCCCGTGCCTTTTCGCGTTTTATGGCCTATAAGCCGGTTAAGAGTATCGATGGTTTTGTGGCCCAAGAAATTCTCGAAAAACGTGATTTAGGTGAAGCCATTCGCAGCGTGTCCGATCTGATGAAAACCATCAATGGTATGGAGACGGAAGCCAATCGACTGAAAAATATGATCGAGCGCTTACAGGAGTCTCGACTGCAATCCGATGCCTACATCACGCACTGGATCGACTACAACGTTACCGACTATGTTGCTGCGAAGGCACGCTTTCTAGTTGATCAAAAACGCTATTTAGGCACCAAGGCGGATCAACAGCGGATCCGCAATGAACTCGATCAGCTCGATACCGATCTGGACATCACCAACGAGCGCCGATCGCAGACCCATGAACAGTTAGTGTCGCTGGAAGCGCAGCGGCGCGGCATCGATGCGCTGCAGGATAAGGATCGCTTCGATCGACGCATCGAACAGAGTACCGCGCAACTGCAAAAACAAGCCGAGCCCCTACTGGTGCAAAATGATAGTTTGGAGCAGAGTCTTGCAGCCAGTTTTGAAATCCATAAGAGCCTTTTGACCCGTGCACTGGCGCTTGATATTCCGGCTTTAGGTGATAAACGCCTCGCAGCCAAGGCCAAGGCGGTTGTTGGGCAAAAGTCGCTCGGCGTTGATTTCCGCAGTCTGCTCAATCAGGACTGGATCGATATTAGTCCGCTGGAGCAACATCTTGACCAGGCCTTAGTGCAGCAGGCCCAATTGAATGAATGGCGCCAACTCTGGTTTGATGAGAGTGCCCAGGTCGACCGAATATCCCTACGTGATCAGTTGCAGCGGTTGGTCGACCGGCGCGAACAAAAACTGCTTCAGGTGCGTCAGAATATCAGTCGTAAACAACAGGATATCGACAGCCTGGCGAGTGCCCAGGTCAATTACCCGGCCCAGGTCCGTAACGCACTTGAGGCAATTCGACGGGAGTGTCCCGAAGCCGACCCGCGCGTACTCTGTGACCATGTCGAGGTGCTCGATGAACAGTGGCAATCCTCCCTGGAGGGCTATTTGGGCGGAGCTCGCTTTGCCATTTTGGTGGCACCGGAACACGAAGCCGAGGCGATTGGCATTGTACGAGGTCTGGCACGCGACAGTCGCGCTCGGGTCATCCAGGGTAGCAAGGCACGCGAAGATGCGGCCCGCGTTAAGGCGCCGGCCAATTCGGTGGTCCATCTAATGCACTTCGACCATGCCATTGCCAAGGCCTATATTACCGCCAGCTATGCCATGGTCGAGCAGTGCACTGACGCCGAGCAACTGCGCCGGACGCGCCGCGGGGTGACCGCTAATGGCCTGGGCAGTGGCGCCTACGCCATGTACCGGTGCGATATGGCCGAGGGCGATCTGGTGTTTGGTCAGGGCGCACGCGAAAAGGCATCGGCGGCGAAGAAACGCGAACTAAATGACTTGGCCAAGCAGGCAAACGAATTGCAGGCGCTGGTCCTCGAAGCTAAAAATCTTTATGGCTGGGTCAACCAGTTACGCCATTTGCAACACGGCCAGCTGATGCGCGACATGTTGGAAACTCAGCGCGAACTGCGCACGGCAGAGCAGGCGTTGGCCGCGCTCGACTTGCGCGATGTACACGGCATCGAAACAGAATACCGCAGCGTCGCCGAACAGCTAAGCGAACTGGAGGCACGGGTGCGTCGTGGCGCCGAAGAGAAGGGTCAATTGCAGGAGCGCATTCTAGCGCTCAGTAAGCAATGCGAACTGCTCAGCAGTCAGCAAGAAAAGACTCAAGTTCGGGCGGAAGAGAAAGAGCAGTATTTGCGCGCCATAGTCGATGTTTGGCCCGCCTTTGCGGTTGAAACTCGCTTGCAGGAGGCCGATCTTGCCGCGCAAGACGCTGACGCCGAGCGCGAAGAAAACAACCGTTTGGCATTGGAAAGTGCATTAAATGGTAAGGCTCATGAGTTTGAACTTCTGCTAAAAGAGCACAATCAGGACTGTCAGCCGCAAGATGCCATTGTCGTCAATCTCAATTACAGTATTTTGCATAACGTCGAATTCTTTCGCGGCATGGTACAGTTGCAGCGCGATGCAGATCTGGTGCACAACCGAGTCAAAAACAATGTTCTAGTCGAGAAGGTCGATCAACTGGCGTTGCTGCGAGAAAGCTTTAACAGTGCCTTCGTCACTAATCTGTGTCATTCGATCTATCAGGCGATTAATGAGGGCAAAAAAGTCCTCACTGACCTGAATAAAGAACTCGAACATCATCGCTTTGGCGCCGATCGAGAAAAATATTGGTTCGGTTATGAGTGGGTAGCGGAGTTCCGCGAATATTGGCACTTCTTTGACGAGGTCTACAAAAGCCCGTCCTTGGGAGAAGGCAAGACACTGTTTGATACTCAGCTCAGCGAGCGGTCGCTCAAGATTCGCGATCAACTGATGAGCATGTTACTTGACAACGATGAGCATCGGGCCCTGCGCGAATTGGAGCGGATCTCCGACTATCGCAACTATCGTAGCTATGAAATCTATAAGCAACCCGAAGGCAAACAGCCGATCGCCCTGAGCCAATATGGCACCGGATCGGGCGGCCAATTGGAGACCCCTGCCTATATTATCCGCTCAGCGGCGATCACCTCGGCCTTCCGCTTTAATGAAGGCGATAGCCATTTACGCATGGTTCTAGTCGATGAAGCCTTCTCTAAGATGGATGAAGCACGTTCCAAAGAAGTGATCCGTTATTTAACCGAGAGCCTGGGTTTGCAGCTATTATTTATTATGCCGACCAGTAAGTCCGGTCCCTTTATGGACATGATTTCGAACCAATTTGTGTTTTCAAAGGTGCCGTTGTTAAACGGGCAGATGCGCGGCGAATTACAGACCAAGGTGTTGGTCGACCGCCAGCATTGCAATCAAGAAAAAATTCAAGAGCTGTGGGCCAATCACCGCAAGGTGATTCGCAAACAAGCCGAACTCGATTTTTTGGAGGGACTATAGATGGCCATTATTGAGATTAAACATCCGTTGCTTGCGCACAAGGTTGGTATCTTGCGCGAGCAGGGTATTTCCACCAAACAGTTTCGTGAACTGGCCTCCGAAGTTGGCAATCTATTGACTTATGAAGCCACTCGGGCCTTATCCACGGATAAGGTTGAGATCACCGCATGGGACGGCAAAGCGCTAACCGTCGAACGCATAGCCGGTAAGAAAATTACCGTTGTACCAATACTGCGCGCCGGTTTGGGCATGATGGACGGGGTGCTGCAATTAATCCCGTCGGCCCGAGTTAGCGTGGTCGGGTTGTATCGTGATGAAACCAGCCTGCAACCGGTTTATTATTTCGATAAGGTCGTCGACGATATTGCCGACCGTACAGCCCTGATTGTCGATCCGATGTTGGCAACCGGCGGCTCATTTATTGCCACCATTGATTTGTTAAAGCAAAAGGGCTGTAAAAAAATAATGGGCCTGTGTCTAATTGGCGCGCCTGAAGGGGCGCGCGCTATCGAAGCGGCGCATCCGGACGTCGATATTTACATTGCCGCAATGGACAGTCATCTCAATGAGTTGGGCTATATCGTGCCGGGCCTTGGCGATGCCGGCGACAAGCTATTCGGAACCCGTTAAGCAATTTCTGTCATTCTGGCGCAAATTTGCCAATTGCATTGTGCGTCGACATTTTGTTGGCGCGATAGCAAACCGACGGCCCTTATCGGTGCCGTTGCTCACAAATCTTAACATCCGTTCACATAAATCTCGCATTCTGCACAAAAACGTCTAAGTTAATAGAGTTGGGCTCGCTCTATATGGAGACAGATCGAGCTAATCGTTAGTCATTGAGTTTAAGGCAGGTTTCTCAAGTGGTTTACAGAGCAGACGCAAGCAAGAAAAAACGCATCCTGATCGTGGACGATGACATCGACTATGCGCGTCGCTTGCGCGATTATTTATCCAGCAATGAGCTCGAGGTCGAGTTGGAGTCCGATTCCGCCTCGGCGATCAGCCGGATTCGCGATGAGAAACCCGATCTGGTGCTTATTGAAGTCGATTTGCGGGGCGAGTCGGGTCTCACGATCTGCAAGCTCAGTCGAAAAGACTATGCCGGCGCAATCATACTGCTCAGTCATCGTACCGACGAACTCGATCAGGTATTGGGTCTGGATATGGGCGCAGATGACTATATAGCGCGCGCAACCGCGCATCGACTTATCCTTGCCCGTTGTCATGCCCTTATGCGCCGCAGCGACTATATCCGCCCGAGAGTGGCCGGTCAGGATACTGAACGATTGGAATTCGGTAATCTAGTTATCGACAATGGTATGCGCGAAGCCTGGCTTGATCGCCAGCCGATTGAACTGACCAGTGCTGAATTCGATCTGCTGTGGTTATTGGCCAGCCATGCAGGTGAGGTGTTGACCCGTGAAGCCATTTTTAATAAGTTGCGGGGCATTGAATATGACGGCCAAGACCGCTCGGTTGATGTGCGCGTCTCTCGAATTCGTCCCAAAGTGGGTGATGACCCTATCCGACCCCAGCGCATCAAGACGGTACGCTCCAAGGGCTATCTATTTGTCGGCGACATTAAACAATAGACCCCCATCTAGAAGCGAGGGTCTTTGTCCGATTCTATTTATTGGCCTGATAAACCTTATAACCCTTTTCATGGGCCAGCACCTTGACCGAATGAAAGGTCTTGCCGAGTTCACCCTGATAGTTCAAAAATTCATTGGCTACCCAAATCAAACGGCCGCGTGGTTTTAGCCAGTTACTGGCCTGGGCAAAGAAGCCTTGGGTCGGCCCGTAGGCCGTCTTAATACCCTGATGAAAGGGTGGGTTGGTCACGATAAAGTCAAACTTTTGCTCAGGCAGGGCTTCCGTGCCGGCAGACCAGAGGGTGGTCGCCCGGTCGGCAAGTTGGTTCGCCGCAATGGTTTTCAGGCTCGATCGCACTGCTAAGAGGTCAATCTCAACGGCCGTCACCGAGGTTACCTTAGGCTGTTCGGCCAGCATGCAGGTTAACACGCCCGCACCGCCGCCAAACTCCAGAACCGAACCTTTGAGTTCCGGTAAAATCGAGAGCAGAACCTCAGTACCCTTGTCCAAGCGCTTGGCGCTGAATACACCCGGCAGAGAATGAACGGTATGTGAGCCCTGTTGATAGGACGTCCAGCCTTCATGACCTTGAAAACTGTCGCTAAGGGTGACCTCAAACAGAACACAATGGCGCGCCGAATCGACTTTTACACAATCAAAGACACCCTCTAAGCGTTTAGGGAGGCTCTTGATGCCGCCGACATTTTCGCCCACCACCCAAAGTCGTTGACCCGATTGAAGGGTCGAAAAAATGACGTTTAGCCACCAGTCCAGACGTTCCTTTGCCTTTGGGTAAAACAAGACATTGAGCGACGCACAAGGCCATTGTGTCTGCGCCAGCGTGGCCGCATTGGACGCGGACCAGTTCAGGTTGAAAGCCAAATCCGCCGGTTTTGCGAGCAGCGTGGGTTCGGGCAAATCAAACCAATGGACCGGATTGAGGTACAATTCAGCGTCGTGGCGCTCTAACAGTTCGAGTGTAGGGTGCATGCTAAGGGGTGACTTTCAAAGGAAAACAGGAGTGTAGCAAAAGCTTGCGTGAGAATCAGCGCCCGGCCGTGGCATTGGAGCTTTTATTCGTATTTTCGTCAGTTGCTTAGGCCGGTAACGCTATCGATCGATTGCCTGCCGCACTAAGACGGTAAGTTTTACCAGCCTGAGAGACGCAGTCCGATAGGACCGGTTGGTCGCTAACTGCTAAGATTAACACTAAGGTCCAATCCAGTCTAAAACGCATGCTGTGCTGAATTGGCACTGGACAGCAAATAGACCCCTAGGCGGCCTATCCGCCGCAGTTTAGCCTACGTTGCCGGTGTTGGGTTCATAGAGTGGAAGGAAATTCGATGTTTGTTAAAAATATGTGCCGAGTAATAGCACTGTGTTGCCTAGCCGGTGCAGGGAGTGCCGACCTTATCGGAGGGCACGACCGCCAGCGTCTGACCCTGATGTTTTTGGCAAAGTTAGACGCCTATTATCAGGACTACCCATTGACCTTAAGCTTACCCGATTTGCCAATAAGTCTACCCAGCGATGATCTAGACAGTGGCCAATGGCTTGCGCTGCTGACCGTTCTTAGTGAAGAAGGCCTGCTCACTCGTGAGCAGCGAGCACAAAAGCGTATCGATAGCCAAGAGCGGGTGTTGATAGGTCAGGTGCAGATATTTACCCAGCCAGATGCGTCCGTCAACTTGTCATTGCCACTAGGTGTGGTTCGAGTGATGGAAGTTGAAGTCATGGAACCGGTGCTGCAAGCCGACAACAGTCCCGCGTATGCACTTCGTTTTGCTTGGCAACTGGATGAACCCGCCCATTGGCTGTGGTCGCCCGCATTGAATGATCTGCCCGATATCATCCGGTTGCGGTTAGCCAGTGGTCGTCGCCAATCCGGCACCGTGACCGCGCATTGGGAGGATATGAATTGGCGCTTCGATACGCCTCCGCAGTTACGCAAAGGACGTTAAAACTGATCCTCAGTCTCAAAAAAATTATATTCAATTTGATTTGAATTATTTCCCCAGCCCACCCCCAAGAGCTGCCTGGCTCTTAGATATGCTACCCAAATTGATTCGCTATATGGGTACGCATTAACGTAGAGCTATATTTTTCTCGTTAGAGTTAGTTAGTTGTGAACCGTTTTAACTAGGCAGTCATTACAGTAGAATTCACGCGCTTTGATAATCGTTATGAACATATTAAGGGTCTTATTTAACAGTATTATGGCCAATATCATGGCAATAAACCGATAAATTATTTTTTATGTACAGTGTGTCGCTAAGGCAGATGCAGCTTTATAGACAGGAGGAAGCTTGTTAGGTCTTTACGAATTTTTAGGCTATTCGATGAGAAAAAATAATTCCACCCATCTATTCGCCATGTTGTCTATTTAAGTCTATAAAGAGCTATATAGATCAACAAGACAGTGGCTGTAGTGTCAAATTGGCCAAAAAACTAAAAAAACATGGAAAATACTTTGTTTTATGCAATAAAAGTTTATTTTTAGATTCACAGTAATGGAATTAGTCGGCATACTTACATTACTTAAATTTAATATATCGTTATTTAATCCCAACATGAGGAAACTATCATGGCACTCGCCAATAAAAAATCTGCTTCCGCTGCTGCAAAGAAAAAAAAA
>JBLHFL010000086.1:0-8045 GCA_047618105.1 Granulosicoccus sp. | reverse complement strand
TTGCCCGGCGTCGGTGCCATCCGCGATTGCATGGCGGAAATACGCGCGCAGGGCGTCGACACGCTGGTGCGCGACGTCCTGGCCAGCGGCACGCCCTTTTTGGGCATCTGTGTTGGCATGCAGGCGCTGATGCACTCCAGTGATGAAAACGGGGGTGTGGCCGGCCTCAACACCTTCCCCGGTCGGGTCCATTGTTTCCCGAAAGATGCGGTCGATGTCCACGATTTACCGATGAAAGTGCCCCATATGGGTTGGAATAACGTCTACCAACAAGCCGAACACCCGCTCTGGCAGGGCATTGAGTCAGGGGAGCGCTTCTATTTTGTCCACAGCTACTATGTTGAGCCACAACCGGCCTACACCATTGGTACCTGCAACTATGGACCAGAGTTTGCGGCGATGGTGGGGCGCGACAACCTGTTTGCCACTCAATTCCATCCGGAGAAAAGCCATACCGCCGGCTTGCAGCTACTCAAAAACTTTACCGACTGGAATGGGCGCCTGTAACCCACCGACTGATTTTTTCAATAGGACACATCATGCTGATTATCCCTGCCATCGATTTAAAAGACGGCCACTGCGTTCGCCTTCTGCAAGGGCGTATGGAAGACGCCACCGTGTTTGGTGCCGATCCGGTTGCCATGGCGACCCGCTGGGTCGAGGCTGGCTGCAAGCGTTTGCATTTGGTGGACCTCAATGGCGCCTTCGAAGGTACGCCGATCCATGCCGATGCCGTGCTTCGGATTGCGCAGAAATATCCCAAGTTGCCGATTCAAATTGGCGGCGGTATTCGCTCGCTCGAGACCATAGCTCATTACATCGAGGCCGGTGTCAGCTGGTGCATCATCGGTACTAAGGCCCTACAGGATCCGGACTTTGTTAAGGCGGCCTGTAAGCAATTCCCGGGCAAAATTATAGTGGGCATCGACGCCAAAGACGGCTGGGTGGCGACCGACGGTTGGGCGGACATCAGTAACGTCAAGGCTACCGACCTGGCCGTCGGTTTTGCTGACGCCGGCGTCAGTGCCATCGTCTACACCGATATTAGCCGGGATGGCATGATGCAAGGCGTCAATTGGCCGGCCACTCAAGCCTTGGCGGCTGCATGTGGAATACCGGTCATCGCCTCCGGTGGCGTCACCAATATGAACGATGTCACCGAGCTGTGCCAGCATGCCCAGAGCGGCATCGCCGGTGCCATTACCGGTCGTGCCATCTATGAAGGTACGCTGGATTTAAGCGCGGCCCAACAGTACTGCGATCGTTATACGAGCGCATAACAGGGAACTAAGATGCCATTAGCCAAACGAATAATTCCATGCTTGGATGTCGATCGGGGCCGAGTCGTTAAGGGTGTCAACTTCCTTAATATCCGCGACGCCGGGGACCCAGTTGAGGTCGCCAAACGCTATAACGAACAGGGCGCGGACGAAATCACCATGCTCGACATAACCGCCACCCATGAAGGTCGCGGCACCATGATCGAGACGGTACGCGCCATCGCTGGGCAGGTCTTTATTCCGCTGACGGTCGGCGGTGGCATTCGCACAGTCGCCGATATCCGCGCCATGCTCAATGCCGGCGCCGACAAGATTGGCATTAACTCGGCCGCCATCAGCAACCCAGCCTTTGTGCGGGAAGCCTCGGAGCGCTTCGGCGCCCAATGTATTGTGGTCGCCATCGATGCCAAACGCGTCGATGACCACTGGGAAATTTTTACCCATGGTGGCCGCAAGGCGACCGGCATAAACGCCGTTGAGTGGGCCATCCGCATGCAGGAGTATGGTGCGGGCGAATTGCTGTTGACCAGCATGGACCGAGATGGCGCCAAAAGCGGCTTCGACTTGGCCCTGACGCGCGCAATATCCGATGCGGTATCGATACCGGTGATCGCCAGTGGTGGTGTCGGCACCCTGGAACACCTGGCCGAGGGCGTTAATCTGGGACATGCTGATGCCGTGCTAGCGGCCAGTATCTTTCACTTCGGGGAATTCACCATCGCCGATGCGAAGCGACATATGGCGTCACGCAATATTGAGATGCGCCGCTAAGAACCCTTCGGCCGAGCGCTAACCCACCTCGTGGGTAGCACACGGCCCTACTCCTGACTTTTGGTACTTAATTTCCATTTCCGGTTAAATACGCCCTACTGACCCTATCAAAAGTTGCTTAAGCACACTAAAATAGCCCCAATTATTAATTTCAGGCCCTTTTAATGTAATTTCATTACATTTTACGGCCCCAGATCGGATACCAAATAGCCTGTTTTTGATCCATTCACAGGCATTGAACTCTAGAGGCAGTCCTCCCATGATCAAGAAAATCGGTGTACTTACCAGCGGTGGCGATGCCCCAGGTATGAATGCGGCAGTTCGAGCGGTGGTTCGAACCGCCATTGCTAAGGGCATTGAAGTTTACGGCATCTATGACGGTTACTTAGGTTTGCATGAGGGTCGTATTAAGAAGCTCGAACGGCACAACGTCTCCGATATGATTAATCGAGGCGGTACCTTTCTCGGATCGGCACGTTTTCCGGAATTCAAAGAAGAGTCGGTACGCCGCACCGCGATCGCCAATATGCGCAAGCTCGATATTGAGGCGCTGGTGGTCATAGGAGGCGACGGCTCCTATATGGGTGCGAAGAAAATGACCGAAATGGGTTTTCCCTGTATCGGCCTTCCCGGCACCATCGACAATGATATCGCCGGCACCGACTATACCATTGGCTTTCATACCGCCTTGAATACAGTCCTAGATGCCATCGACCGATTGCGGGATACCAGTTCGTCACACAATCGTATTTCAATAGTCGAAATCATGGGTCGTCATTGTGGCGATTTAACCATGATGGCGGCCATCGGGGGCGGTGCGGAATTCACCATCATCCCCGAAAAGGGTTACAACGAAGACGAGTTGGTCGCAAGCATCGTCAGTGATGTCGAAAAAGGTAAAAAACACGCTATTATCGCGATCACCGAACACATCACCAATGTCGCGGACCTAGCGAAAGTGATCGAAAAGCGCACCCATCTGGAAACTCGTGCTACGATCTTGGGTCACACCCAGCGTGGCGGTTCGCCGTGCGCATTCGATCGGATTATGGCCAGTGAGATGGGGGCCTTTGCCGTGGAATTATTAATACAGGGTGAAGCCGGCCGTTGTGTTGGCATGCAGAGTAATAAACTCACTCACCACGATATTATCGATGCGATCGAGAACATGGCCCGGCCCTTCAATCAGTCCATCTATGACCTCACCAAAATCCTCTCCTAATACCTTGGGCCTAAGCCTCAACAAGAAGAAAATCCACCCTCGATGGGTTTTCTTCAACCCCTGTTAGCAAAAAAATATTGCGTAATTTCGCTCCCAGATTGCACTTCGCTGGCGTCCTATGAGCGCTATGCAATTGCGTAATTTAACTACATGAAAATGGCCCTAAGCCCGGTTTTTGTTGACCCAGATCAAACGGGTTCGACCTAGGAGATTGATAATGACGCCAGACAGAATTTGTAGGGCGTGTTGAAGTCTTTTTTGGCTCGTTGAATCGGTGCAAGCTGTAATAAAACTATTTTTTTGGTCACCGTTAACGCATCGATATATGCCAAAAAATCGTCAACAAATAAAGGTAGTCTGCTATCACTCTCTCGCAGTAGGTAAAGGCCTTAAAGCGATTTTCGAGCAGCGGTAGCAGAACTGATGATGGCCTATCACTTTTGAAGCCAGTCTCTATCGCTTCAAGATTTCGCTTAACCTGGCCTTTTTTCACCTTTTTTCAGCCGCTCCTGCTCTTAGTTTTACAATTTTCTATGCTTATAGAAACGTTGCGGAGAAAAACCTATGTACCGAAAACAGGCAGATCACACAATCAACACCCAAACCACGCCCTGGGATGGATTCCACTCAGGGGTCTGGCAACGCGACGTGAATGTACGCGATTTCATTCAACAAAATTATGTTCCATACACCGGCGATGCCCGTTTTTTGGTCGGCGCTACTACCCGCACCAAAGATGTCTGGGCGCTCGTTCTGGATCTAATGAAAGAAGAACAACGGCTGCAGGGCCCACTGGACTTTGATACCGATTTACCCAGCACCATCACCTCCCACCAACCTGGCTATATCAATAAGGATCTGGAGCGCGTCGTCGGCCTGCAGACCGATGCACCCCTTAAGCGGGGCATGATCGCCAACGCCGGCATCCGCATGGTAGAGGCGTCCTGTGATGCCTATGGTCGAAAGTTGGACCCAATGATCAATAAAATTTTTACCCAGTATCGTAAAACCCATAATGCTGGCGTGTTCGATGGCTACACCCCCGAAATGGTACGTTGCCGAAAGGCCGGCGTGGTGACCGGTTTGCCCGATGCCTATGGCCGTGGTCGGATCATTGGCGATTACCGCCGCGTCGCGTTGTATGGAACCGAGCGCTTAATTGAAGATAAAAAGAATCAGAAAACTTCGCTCGATAATGAGCAGATGACCGAAGCGGTAATACGTTTGCGCGAGGAGCTGTCCGAGCAGATTCGGGCCCTGCAAGAAATGACCGCCATGGCGGAAGGCTATGGCTTCGATATCAGCCTGCCGGCCCAAAACGCCCATGAAGCGATACAGTGGACCTACTTTGCCTACCTTGCCGCGATAAAAAGCCAAAACGGCGCCGCCATGAGCTTTGGTCGCGTTTCAACCTTCCTCGATATCTACATTGAACGTGACCTGGCCTGCGGCGCCCTGTCCGAAGAGCTGGCCCAGGAATTGATCGACGATCTGGTGATTAAGCTGCGCATGGTGCGCTTCCTACGGACTCCTGAATACGATGGTCTGTTTTCCGGCGATCCCACCTGGGTCACCGAGTCGATCGGCGGGATGGGCGAAGACGGGCGTGCCTTGGTGACCAAGACCAGCTTCCGCATGTTAAACAGCCTCTATACCCTCGGTGCTGCGCCGGAGCCAAACCTGACGGTGTTATGGAGCGACGCCATGCCCAAGGGCTTCAAGGACTTCTGCTCCAAGGTGTCAATCGATACCAGCTCAATTCAGTATGAGAACGATGACCTGATGCGCGCCAAGTTTGGCGACGACTATGGTATCGCCTGCTGTGTATCAGCGATGCGCATCGGCAAACAGATGCAGTTCTTTGGTGCGCGTTGTAACCTGGCCAAGACCATGCTTTATGGTATTAACGGTGGCATGGACGAAAAAATTAACCTGCAAGTCGGGCCAAAAAAGGACGTCCTGCCCGGGGACTATCTGGACTACGACACCGTCTGGGCACGCTTCGATGAGTACATGGCCTGGATCGCCCGGACCTATGTCAATACGCTCAATGTGATCCACTTTATGCACGACAAGTATTGCTATGAAGCATCACAGATGGCCCTGCACGATCGGGATGTAGTGCGCACCATGGCCTGTGGCATCGCCGGCCTGTCGGTCGTGGCCGATTCCTTGAGTGCGATCAAATTTGCCAAGGTGAAGGCCATCCGCAACGCCGATGGTTATATTACTGACTTTGCCACCGAAGGCGATTACCCCAAGTTCGGCAACAACGATGACCGGGTCGATGAATTGGCGCAAATGGTGGTGACTCGCTTTATGGATCATGTGCGGCAAACGCCGACCTACCGGGATGCTACGCCCACTCAATCGATCCTGACCATTACGTCGAATGTCGTCTACGGCAAGAAAACCGGCAATACCCCGGACGGCCGTAAAACCGGGCAGCCCTTTGCACCGGGTGCGAATCCGATGCATGGCCGGGATCAAAAGGGTGCTCTGGCCTCGCTGCTCAGCGTGGCTAAGCTGCCCTATGACGATGCCGAGGATGGTATTTCCTACACCATGTCTCTAGTCCCAGCGTCCCTCGGCAAAGACGAGACCAGCAAGGTCGGCAACCTTACCGGCATGCTCGATGGCTATTTTGGCGCCAAGGGTCACCATATTAATGTCAACGTCTTGAATCGGGAAATGCTCCAGGATGCCATGGAACACCCGGAAAACTATCCCCAACTGACCATTCGCGTGTCCGGCTATGCAGTGAACTTTGTCAAACTGACGCATGAACAGCAGATGGATGTCATCACTCGGACCTTTCACAGCCAGGTATAGGCAGGCCGCTGTCGGGGTTAACGATTCGACTATAAGGGCGCCGAGCGCCCTTTTTATGACTTGGCGGTTAACGGCCGACACCGGATGCATATCTTCGGTCGGCTAAGACGGCCTAACGAATAAGGTACAGAGCCCCAAGGTTTCGATCACCCATGCGCTTGGCTGGCAATCTAAAGTCAAAAAAATGGGCTATGCTGAAACTGACCCGTTTACACAGTCCAATGCCAGTGGCCGCTTATTATCTAAAAAAAATCCCCCCTCTGTTTGCTGTTGTGCTTCTTGCAATACTCTTGGTTAAGTTGGACTTTCTGACTGAACGCACAGCGAGTGCCCAGGCGCTGGATGCACAGTTGGTTCGGCTTGAACAGGTTACCAATAAACTGGCCTATGCCGTCAGCCAGCTTGTCGGCCACACTCGAGCGCGCACAAATGGTGTCGACTTGCTCAGCCGTCTTATGCAACCCGGTGCTTTTGAGCTGGCCCTGAACAGTGCTTACCTACTTTTAGCTGATGGCACCTACTATCGCTTTAATGGCGGCAACCCGGTGCAGCACTATTTGGTGACCCAGGACGACACCGATGCTGCGGCGCGCCCGCTGAGCCTAGTCGGCACATCAATATGGCGCTACTACTTTGACGCCGAGCGCCGGCTCGACTGGCGCATTTGGCCGGACCCGTTCAACCGCTCCCTGTTAGTGCTAACCCTACCGGTGGCAACCGATATTAGCAGTCGGCCACAACTGCTGGCGATCAGCTTCGAACCGGCTCAGTGGCTGGCGACCCTAGGTCCTAAGTTGAATCTGGCCATTAGAGCTCAGGAGGGCATCCTCTACGACACCTCAGATTACCCGAGCCAAGGAACGGCCGTAGTCGCCACTGTCGGCTGGAGCGATCCGGCCTTGTCCTTTCAACACTGGCATCGAGCGCAGCCCTGGCGCTATCTTTATATAGGCTTGGCGGTATCGGCCCTACTCATGCTGATAATCAAACTGATCGAATCGCCACAGAGACAACTGCAACAGGACCTGAGGCAGGCCCTAAAGATCAAGGCTTTTAGCCTACATTACCAGGCCATTGTCGAGCTCAAGTCGAATCGCTGTGTTGGCGCCGAAGCGCTTATTCGGTGGCCAGCGTCCAACCTCAAACCGGAGCAATTCATCTGCGTCGCTGAGCAGACCGGCCTCATTCACGACATTGGTTTTTGGGTGTTGGAAACAGCTCTGGCCCAGTTGCAGCGATGGCGCAACGAGCGGCTTGAGATAGGCTATCTTTCGGTTAATCTGTCGGTAATCCAGCTGGCGGACCCGGAGTTTCTAAGCAAGGTCGATGCACTCTTGGCGCGTTATCCCATTCGCGCGGGTGAGATCATTTTAGAAATCACCGAGTCGGTGTTGATCCAAAAGGACGATGCCGGGGTGCAACAGTTGGCGCAATTGCGCGCCCGGGGTTTTCACCTAGCCTTGGATGATTTCGGCACCGGCTGCTCGCCCCTCAGTAATGTAAAAAACTTACCCATCAATATTCTCAAGATTGACCGATCCTTTATCGCAGGTATTCCCGACAACCGCTACGACACCAGCATTTGCACAGCCATCATCCAGATGGCGAAAGCTTTGGATTTGCAGCTAGTGGCCGAAGGGGTTGAAACCCCGAGGCAGTTGGCTTGGCTGCAAGCCCAGGGCGTGACCGCCGGTCAAGGCTTTTTCTTTATCGAAGCTGTTTCGGCGAGCGACTTTCGAGCCTATATAGCAGCATCCCCGCCGAGTCGAATCGATAACCCGAGCTAAGCGCAACTCGGGGCGGGCTCTTATCGTTCAACTGATCTGTCGCAATAGGCTTGTCTATGGTGGCGCTACAATTGTGCCGCCGAACCATTAGGATGGATAATGAGCTCAACCATAGCCGTGTTAAACATTCCCAAATACCATGCCGATGAAATG
>JBLHFL010000085.1:0-8195 GCA_047618105.1 Granulosicoccus sp. | reverse complement strand
CCAAGCCTGTACTTTGCTGATGTAGCGGGTGCTTTCTATCTCCGGGCGCAGAGCCAAAGCGCCGGTTAAGTCCGTTCCCGCCGGCTCGGTTGTGCTGCGCGTTAGATATAGGGTGATTTGGCCTCCGGCCTGCCAGGCTTGGGTTTGGGCATTCATGGCCTGCAGCGCGATATAAAACAGCGTCGGTAGCATCAAAGCGATGGCGATAACCATCCAGGTCAAGGCGCTGGAAATGGGCTGACGAACCAATCCGAGCAGCGCTTCGGCCGCGCACTTTATATGGTGTCGATACCAGCCGCGGATATCGACCCGCGGGGCTCGATTGCGCTGCCGGTTGGATGCTGAACGTTTCTTTTTGCCCAGTTTCATGACTGTCTTCCGCTCGGTGCAAAGGGCGCATCAAGCAGCTTGCCTTGGTGCAACGATAAGACCCGGTAATCGAGCCGGGCAATCAACCCCAAATCGTGACTGGCAATAATCACGGTGGTGCCAATGGCATTAAATTGGGCGAATAGGGCCATGATATCGCGCGATAGCGTCGGATCGAGGTTGCCGGTGGGTTCGTCGGCCAGGATTAGATCCGGTTTTTTGACCACGGCGCGGGCAATGCCAACGCGCTGCTGCTCGCCACCGGAGAGCTGAATCGGCTTGAATTTCTCTCGACTGAGCAGCCCGACCTTATCGAGCGCGGCGTGCACTCGCCGCTTGATATCGGCCGGGTGCTCACCGGCGACCAGCAGCGGCTGGGCTACATTGTCGTAGACGCTGTGATCCATCAATAAAAGGTGGTCCTGATGGACCACACCGAGCTTGCGTCGATAGAAGGCGATCTCGCGCCGATTCATGTTAGCCAGTAAGGCATTTGCCACCCGAACATGGCCGGATGAGGGCTTTTCGATGGCGGTCAACAATCTCAGTAAGGTGCTCTTGCCAGCGCCGGAATGCCCGGTCAAAAACACCATTTCGCCCCGTTCTATTTGGAAGGACAGGCTAGACAAAGCTTCAAAGCCACCATCATAGCGCTTGCTGACCTGGTCGAAGCGAATCATGGGGTCGGCGTGTCGAGCAGCGCATCAACAAACTCGGCCGCGTTAAACCGATTGAGATCGGCCGCTTGCTCGCCGACACCGATAAAGCGCACCGGAATAGCAAAGCGTTGGGCGAGCGCAAAAATAATACCGCCGCGTGCCGTGCCGTCAAGCTTGGTCAGGGCGATGCCGGTGAGTGGGGCGGACTTGGTAAAGGCTTCGGTCTGGCTGATGGCGTTTTGTCCGGTACCGGCGTCCAGTACCAACAAGACTTCGTGCGGCGCACTGTCATCAATCTTTTTCATGACGCGCAGAACCTTTTCAAGTTCGGTCATTAGATGGGCTTTGTTGTGCAAGCGTCCGGCGGTGTCGGCGATCAGTACATCGACCTTGCGGGATTTGGCGGCCTGCACGGCATCAAAGATCACCGATGCGCAATCGGCACCGGTATGCTGAGCGATGACCGGTACCTGGTGCCGTTCACCCCAGGCTTGCAGCTGCTCCACTGCGGCCGCTCTAAAGGTGTCGCCGGCGGCCAGCATGACCGAGTGGCCCTCTTGTTGAAAACGCTGGGTCATTTTGCCGATGGTTGTGGTCTTGCCAACGCCATTGACGCCAACCACCAAAATCACATAGGGGCCTTTGCTCGGATCGATCAGCAACGGGGCTTGTATCGGGGTTAACAGATCGATCAGGGTTTCGCGCAGCAACTGCATCAGAGCGTCACCGTCTTTGAGCGTCTTGCGGGAGGCCCGCTCCACCAGGTTAGCCAAGATGGTTTGGGTCGCGTCGATGCCGACATCTGAGGATAGCAAAAGGGTCTCAAGTGCTTCTAGGGTATCTTCATCGAGTGTTTTACGGCCGAGTAATAGAGCCGCGATGCCGCCAGAAAACTGCACTCGAGTCTTGCCCAAGCCAGCCCTCACCCGACTGAACCAAGTGCCATTACTGACTATTTCTGACTTTTCTTCGTTGACTTGCTTGTCTTTACGTTTTGAAAATCCGAACATAGTGTAAGGTTGCCAGTAAGCGGTGAATAATCGGGGTGCTATGCTAGCACAGAGTCATCAAAAGGGATGTGACAATGTTTCACTTTAGTCCACGTACACTATGGATCATTATCTATATCACGATTCCATTAATTATTCTGCTCAATAGCCTGGGGCCCGAGTCCGCTACAGGGGAAGACTCCACTCTGCAAGCGCCAACCTGGTCGTTGGACGAGCTGGCACTCGAGTGTGATCGGCAGGTCTGCAGCCTAAGGTTGCCGGGCGCCGAGAACATCCGGGTGTCTGCTCTGCTGGACCGAACTCCGACCGGACAGGTCGCGGTACCCGAGCTATTAAGCTTGCAAACCCAGCAACTCGGCGGCCGATTTTTGATTGCCTTAGATTTGGCCGCCGATGCGACGAGTCAGGCCGATTTGATCGTTTTTCTGCGTCAATGGTTGCCGGCAGATGGCGACCTGGACTGGGTGGTCACCGGCGCGATAACCGGGGACCTGATCACGCAGTTGAAGGCCTTGGATTCTCTGCGCGCGGGTTCGGGTCTGGCGCTCAGCGTCGAGCCGCTTAAGGCCTTGACGCGGTTGTCGGCGCCGGCGTTGGGCTCGACCGACCAGTTGGCCTTTTTGCTCTGGATCGATCTGCTCAATGCCCGTCTGGCGGCCTATTCGATTCAGGGTCAGTGGGGCCATCGCCAGGCCACTAGCTATGTCGGTTTCAACGGTACGCTATCAGCAGACCTATTCTATCCGGTCGACTCGGCCGAGCTGGCCCCGGTGCTCGCCGCCTACAGAGCAGCGGCCGCCGAGCGGCAGCGCACCGCTGCACAAATAGATCGCTACGCGGTGACCGCTGAACTGTACCGGCTGCCACTGAGTTTTTTTGTCAACCAACCCGAACGCCTGGCGACCCTGTCGTTGGCGTCGGTTAATGAAATGAGAGAGTTTGCCCTTGGCCAAATTACCACACCGCTCCGCTAAGCCCCTCGCAGAGAGCACGCTGCGCATCATCGGCGGGTTGCATCGAGGTCGAAAGCTGGCCATACCGGCGCTGTCTGGGCTCCGGCCGACCGCCGATCGAACCCGGGAAACTCTGTTTAACTGGCTGCAATCGGATATCGTCGATATGCAGGTGCTCGACCTGTTTGCCGGCACCGGTGCCCTGGGTTTAGAGGCCCTGTCCCGCGGTGCCCAATCGGCCATCTTTGTCGAGCCCCAGGCCCAGGCTGCCGAGGGTATTGCCCGCTCATTGCAAACGCTTGGGCTGCCTCAGGGCTCGGTACAGCGGATGATGGCGCAACAGTTCTTGGCCAGTTCCACGGCGCGCTTTGATTTGATTTTTATCGATCCGCCGTTCGACGCCGACCTCTGGTCGACGACCCTGGAACGTCTGCTTGAGGCCGATATATTAGCCGACCAGGGCCTAATTTACCTGGAATGTCCGAAAGATCAGATTATCAACATTCCAGTCGGTTGGGGCGCTATTAAAGATAAGATCGCGGGCAAGGTTCGTTTTCGCCTATTGGCAGCCCAATAATTGACCGTGCAACATCCGCGGTGCAAGATATCCAAGACCCAATTGATGGTGCCCAGTCATGACTGAACCGGTCAATCCAGACCCGAACTCGACCTTGCTGGAATATTTCAGTAAGCAACGACGTGCCTTTCGAGCGGCGCCCTATGCCGATAGCGCGGAACGGCGCAGACGACTTGCGCTGCTGAAACAGCTGCTGGTGGACAATCAAACCGAGCTCTGTGCTGCCATCGACCGCGATTTTAACGGTCGCTCGGTGGTCGAGACTCAAATTGCCGAGTTCTTGCCGACTATTATGGCCATCGACGACGCCAGCCGGCATCTGAAAGGCTGGATGCGAGCGCAACGCAAATGGCTGCCCCTGCTGTTTCAACCCGCCAGCGCCGAAATATTGCCGCAACCCTTGGGCGTGATCGGGATAATTGCACCCTGGAACTACCCGCTCTTGCTTACCTTAGGCCCACTAATTGGTGCCCTAGCGGCCGGCAATCATGTGCTGATCAAGCCTTCCGAGCTGAGCCCGGAGTTCGGCCGACTCTTGGCCAAACTGATTGATCAATATTTCGATGCCGGCCTGGTGACCGTGGTAAACGGCGACGTCGCGCTGGCGCAGAGCTTTTCGGCGCTGCCGTTTCAGCACCTCGTCTTCACCGGCTCGGTCGGGGTCGGTCGCGCGGTGATGCGCGCCGCCAGTGACAATTTAACCCCGGTCACGCTGGAATTGGGGGGTAAGAGCCCAGTGGTGATCGATCGCTCGATGCCAGTCCGGGAAGCGGCCGAGCGGCTGGTGTTTGCCAAATGTCTCAATGCTGGCCAGACCTGTGTAGCGCCTGATTACATCCTCTGCCCGGACGATCAGGTCAACGACTTTGTGCAGCATTTTTTGTCCGAGGCCAAGCGCCAATACGGCGATATTACTCAGAACAATGACTATACGGCGATCATCAACTCAGCTCAGCGCACTCGATTGATCGCCTATGTCGATGAGGCCAAGGCCGCCGGCGCATCGGTCTTCGTCGCCGGGCCGTCCGACGATCTGGATTACTATGGCAATAAGTTGCCCCCCATCCTACTGACCAATGTGCCCGCGGGCTCTCGGTTATTAGAGGATGAAATTTTTGGCCCGCTCTTGCCCATCGTCAAATACCACCGCCTCGATGAGGCGCTCAACTATATTAACGATCGCCCCCGACCCTTGGCGCTCTATGTTTTTGGTTATGAGCAGCAATTGCGGCCGCTGTTTAGCCGCAAGACTCACAGCGGCGCCCTAATGTTTAATGAAGCCGTGATTCACGTCGGCATGCCGAATCTGCCCTTTGGCGGGGTTGGTAGCAGTGGCATGGGTCATTACCACGGTCGCTACGGGTTTGAAACCTTCTCTAAATTAAAGCCGATAATCGCCAAACAACGGTTGAGCAGCCTTAAATTGCTGTATCCACCCTACAAGCCCTGGCTGGTGAATTTGATTTTACGTGTTTTTGGCCGGTAATTTGTCTGGCGCGGTTGCATACGTTAAGATGCGCGCGCTTTTTTAAACCACAGAGCGGTGAATATGGGCAGTACTGTAATCTATCCCGGAACCTTCGATCCCATTACCTTGGGTCATATGGATCTTGTTGAGCGAGCGCTGCGACACTTCGATAAGGTGATCATCGCCGTGGCCGACAGCCCGAAGAAACAGCCGCTGTTTTCGTTGTCGGAACGAGTTGACCTGGCCGGCTCCGTGACGCGTGGATACGGCAATGTTGAGGTGCTGGGCTTCAGCAACTTGTTGGTCGACTTTGCCCATGAGCACAAGGCGCAAGTTATTTTGCGCGGCCTGCGGGTGGTCAGCGACTTTGAATACGAATTTCAGCTGGCCAACATGAATCGGGTCTTGGCACCGGATTTAGAGAGCATGTTTCTGACCCCCTCGGAACAATACTCCTTTATTTCGTCAACCTTTGTACGCGAAATTTCGCTGCTCAAGGGCGATGTGTCGAAAATGGTTCACCCCATAGTGCAGGCAGCCCTAAACAAACGTTTCGGCCGCTGATCGTCTGCGCACTGAGCCGGCCTAGGTTGAAAACTCTCGGAGGAGATCTGCGTTATGGCGCTGTTAATTACCGATGAATGCATCAACTGTGATGTTTGCGAGCCAGAGTGCCCGAATAACGCTATTTCGGAGGGTGAGGAAATCTATGTGATCGATCCGGCTCTCTGTACCGAATGCGTCGGCCATTATGACGAGCCACAGTGCCAGCAAGTTTGCCCGGTCGACTGCATTCCGCTCGATCCCCAGCATGTGGAGTCCAACGAGCAGCTGCAAGACAAGTACACCCGCATTACTGCAATACCCGCCTAGACCCTGTCGATTGCTCGCCTCGAGCTTAGACTCTTGCATCGGTCATTGCCTGACCAATCGGTCATGAAATAGATTGGACTGATCCCTGCCGCGTGCTAGCCTTGGTCACCGGACTTATTGATTGCCTACCAACATCCGGAGCCGCTATGCACGTTGAAAATGATATTAAGCTGGGTTTTAAAGATGTCATGATCCGCCCCAAACGGTCGACCTTAAAATCTCGTTCCCAAGTCTCGCTCGAGCGCACCTTCACCTTCCTGAACAGCAAAAAGACCTGGACCGGCGTGCCCATTATTGCCGCCAATATGGACACGGTCGGGACCTTTGCGGCCGCCCTGGTGCTGGCCGAGTACCGGATGCTCACGGCGGTACACAAACACTATTCGGTTGAACAGTGGTGGGACTTTCTCAAGGACGTCGATCCGGCTGTTTTGCCGCATATTATGGTCAGTACCGGCACCTCCGATGCCGATCTTGTCAAGCTGCGCGCCATACTGGCGTTGCACGGCGGGCTGGAGTTTCTCTGTATTGATGTGGCCAATGGCTATTCAGAGCACTTCGTGACCTTTTTGCGCCGGGTTCGAGCCGAATACGCTGATCTGACCATTGTCGCGGGTAATGTGGTGACCGGTGAAATGACCGAAGAGTTGCTCTTATCTGGTGCGGATATCGTTAAGGCCGGGATCGGCCCCGGCTCGGTCTGCACCACCCGGGTTAAAACCGGTGTCGGTTATCCGCAGGTGTCCGCGGTGATTGAATGCTCGGATGCGGCCCACGGTCTCAACGGACACGTCATTTCCGATGGCGGCTGCACCTGCCCGGGCGATGTCTCCAAGGCCTTCGGTGCCGGTGCCGACTTTGTCATGCTCGGTGGTCTATTGGCCGGACATGATGAAAGCGGCGGCGATCTGGTCGAAGAAAATGGCCGACAATACCGGCTTTTCTACGGCATGAGTTCCGATACGGCGATGGACAAGTACCACGGCGGGGTGGCGAACTACCGGGCGAGCGAAGGCAAGACGGTGAGGATTCCTTATCGCGGCCCATTGGCCCTGACCTTGCTCGATATACAGGGCGGTGTGCGCTCAACCTGCACCTATGTCGGGGCCGCTGCGCTGCGCGAGCTGTCCAAGCGAACCACCTTTATCCGCGTTCAAGAACAGGAAAATCGACTCTTCAATAGTTAATTGCCGGGCTTAATGCGATGTTTTGGCCAATGCCTTGAGGGTGTGGGCACCGCCCACCACCCGACTCAGGGTGGTTAAAACACAGAGCCCAAAAAACACCCAGGCCAGGATCGGGAAGGCGCTTGGCAACAGGCACATCAGGACAAAAAAACCTATGGTCTCGGTACCTTCCGCAATGCCGGTGAGATAGTAAAAGCCCTTGTTGGGGTAACGCATCGAGTGCAGCGCAAAGCGCTCGGCAAACACCGCGAAGGCCAAAAAACTTGAGCCGGTGCCGACAAAGGCAAAGATTAGGCCGGCGGCCGGCAAAGCATTGCGTCCCGGATCGGCCAAGGCGAAACCAAATATCACCGCCGAGTAAAAGATAAAATCGAGCACTATATCCAGATAGGCGCCTCGCTCAGTAGCTTGAGTAAGGCGCGCCACCGCGCCATCCAAGCCATCCAAGATTCGATTCAGGCCGATAGCCAGCAGCGCCCAGGTAAAATGGCCGGTCGCCAAGGCTGGTAGCGTAAGCATACCGATGGCAAAGCCGAGCAGCGTCACCTGGTCGGCCGTGACGCCAGAGCGCACGGTATACTGGGCCATTTTAAGCAGCGGTGGTCGCACCAGCCTTAAGGTTAAGCGATCAAGCATCGGGTGCCTCCAAGTCAACTATTCGACTGCCATCGGGTATGTCTTCCGGGTCATGGGTCACCAAGACCACGGGAATATGTTGATGCCCTAACTGCTCAAAAACCCATGCGCGAAATTGACCGCGCAAGGTCCGGTCCAGTTTTGAGAAGGGTTCATCCAATAACATCAGTTTGGGTTCCGACAATAGAGTGCGCAATAGGCTGATCCGCGCCCGCTGGCCGCCGGACAGGGTGGCGATATCGCGCAAGGCATAGGAGCCGAGACCGGATTCGCTCAGGGCGTCCTGGATGCGAGCGGTTTTTTCGTCGCGCGAAAAATGCGCTGGCAGGCCAAAGAGCAGATTCTCAAAGACATTGAGATGCGGGAATAGCAGATCGTCTTGAAATAGTATGCCGACCTGGCGCCGCTCGATGGGCACGGTGCGCAAGGAATTGCCGTTGAGCAGAATCTCTCCCCTACTGGT
>JBLHFL010000084.1:0-8258 GCA_047618105.1 Granulosicoccus sp. | reverse complement strand
ACCTTCAGGGGCGTAGTCATTGCTTAGGTTCTCCTAGGGTCGTTGTTACTCGCGCTCGCTATCGGCCTGCCCGCTGGGTTCTGCCAAACGGTCGCTGCCGACTCGATAAAATCGAGTGTCGGGGGCCTCAAACGATCCGGTAATATGCATGCGCGCCGAACTCAGGCGCTCGAGTTGATTGTTGAAGACCCGCTCGGTCACATAGATCGCTGCCGCAGCTTGGGGCGAAACACCGGCGAGCAATGCCACTAACGGGAAGGTGCTCGACAGCGGCACGGTCAGCGTCATGTCGACATCCAATTCATCGGACAGCAGATCGGCGTCGCCACTGAAGCGAAACTTGGTCGCGGAGCCATCGATGACCAATTTCTCCCCGACTCGGGCGAAACCGCGATCAAAGAGCAGCTCGCCGATGATGGTGTCGAAGGTGATGCCGGTGCGCAGCAGATCGGAAAAATCAAAGGCAATACGATTCAATACCCGGGTGAAGTTCAATAGCCCAATCAGCTTAACGCCTTCGTATTCGGGCACATCCAAGATCGCACCCTGATTAAACTTCAAGCTAATATCGCCCTGCAACCGTTTAAAGTCAAAATGCGCCGGGGAGCCCTGCCAGAAGGTCGTTACATCCAGCTTACCGTCTCGAGTGGTCAGTACCGGCGCATAGCCCCAGGTAGTGAGCACATCGGCCAGATTGCCGGTGCGAATCGAACCATTAAAATCGGTTCGATGTTTGGCCTTATCTCGGGTCCACAACAGATCGCCATTCAAGGTGGCTCCGGGCATCTGGCCAACCAGGTCGGATGCCGTTAAGACACCGTCCTTGACTCTGACTTCAGCGCGCCAATTGCCCAAGTCGCGTTGGTTCCAAATCAGCTTGTTAATCTGTAGCGACAGGTCCGGAACATCGCTTGGGAGATAATTCAGCAAGGGGTCCAGCTGATCAACAAAGGGAATCTGGTCTGCTGCGGAGGTCAGTGCGACCCATTGCACATCGGCAAAAATGGGCTCGGGCCCGTGGGGTATTGCCACTTCCGCTTGGCCTTCATCACTGTCAAAGGATATCAGCCAAGCATTATCGGCGCGCAACAAGGTGGTCACCACATTGCTCCACGGTTGTGCCAGATAGACCAGCCGCTGCGCGCGAATATTAATCTCCGCTATCATGGACTCAAAGGAACGGCTTGGGCTCGGCGACGCTTTTGCAGGGTAGCGTTGGTTAAAAGACTGGACAAACTGCCACCAGCTGTCGGCGTCGGCTTGGTCAACCTGAATATCGAAGTAGACGCCGTTTTCTGCCCGAACTCGCAGCGGTTCATTGATCGCGATCGCACCGCGCTGGACCGCATTGTCGGCATCCAGTTCCAGGTAGCTGGTTAGGCTGTTATCCAGATTGGCCGCAAGGGTCGTCCAACCGCGTTGGTCGAAGTTAATACTCAGGTCCAACGCCATGGGCGCCTGGGCCGCTTTGGCCAACGGGGCCGGTAGCGGCAATGCTAGGCCGATCAGATCACTCTGACTCTCGATCCGGGTGTGGCCCGGATCGATGCGGATTAAAGTTTGGTGCGCAACACTGACGTTTTGGGCCCGCAAAAAGCCGTCAGAGACGCGCTCGCCCCAATAGGCGACGGGCGTGCGACCTAGGAGGGCTATGCTAAAGGCTGTGCCATTGTCACTCGCCAGCGTCGCGCGCTGCAGGTGATCCTGATGAATCAGGCTCAAGCCTGAGCTGCGCAGCCCGGCCAGACTATGGTAACTCAACCGGCCATTGATATCGGTCAAGCTAAGGTCTAACCCGCCCAGGGTTAACGCCACACCACGCAGATCCGCGTCTATCGAAACCTCTGGTGCACTGAGTTGCTGCAGAGGCCATTCCAGTTGCACCAAGACATCGATCTCACCCGCATTGGACGCCCAGTCGGTGAAACGTGCGCCATCATCGAGCTGTAACGGTCCGGTCTGCAAAAACTGCAACGCCTCGCGCCCTGAGGCCAGGGCCTTAACTCGGGTGGTGATACGTTGGGTGGAAAAATTTAACGCCGCATCCATTTCGAGCAACTTAAAGCCGGGGTACTGGCCCTGAAATCCACTGAAGCTTAGACCGGCATCGGTCAGGGTGAATTCGCCAGCAACACCCTGTACCGGTGACCAATCGTCCAAAAACGCCATCTCCAGGTTGACGACACTGGTATTGATAAAGTATTGACTGCGCGCCCCAAGTACCTTGTCACTGCGGGTTAGATAATTGAATTCGGCCCGACTGAAATCACCGCCGCGCAGCCGCGCGTCAATCAGACGCACCGCCTCCGGCGTCAACAGTCGGTTATTGGCTAAGAACTGAACCCAGGGTGCATCCAATTGCGCTGCAGTGACCTGGAGCTCGAGCGCGCTTTCTGTACCCATTTGACGTGCACGAGCATTGGGCGACGTCGATTGCCACTGCAAGTGCAGCGGCAACGGCTTGGCTATCACCCCGGCCCCGGTCTGCTCTGGCACGGCGAGGATTAGTTCCGCCTTACCCTCGCTGATGACGCCCTGTTCGGCATCGGCTTGCCAAGCCAATTGCATTGATAGAGCCTCTGCGGTCGGAGCATTCGCATAGAGTTCGGGCAGATCGATCGGCACCCCTTTGCCCGATACCCTGAGCTGCCCTCTATTGCCGTCCATCTGCAGCATGCCATTTAGTTTTTCAACGCCTGGGACAGCTTCGACGGGCGAGGTGGTCAGGCCGGTGACCGCCGCCGTTAACTGCCAGGATTCAGGCTGCTGATCCAGTCGGGTTAGTTGCCCCTGATCGAGAAAGCCATTGGCTTGCAGGCCGCGCCAGAAGCCGCCGGGATCATTCAACGCGAACCACTGGCCAATAATATCTATCGCTAAGCGGTCCCACTGCAGCGTCAATCGATCCGCACGCCGGCTAATATGGGCTTTTGTCGCGGGCAACACCTGACCGTTTGAACGGCCCGAGAGCAGATTCAGCCAGCCATCAAAGCCGTCCGCTTGGCGCTCCAGATAGGCGTCTGCCTTGAGGTCCTGTATCTGAAGCGTCGCAGCAGATCCGTCCAATGCGATAAGGTCAGACTGCAAGCGCGCGGTCATATCCAGCACATGATGCTGATCGAAACTTACCCAATACTCACCGGCAACCAGCACCTGACTGACTTCTGCGTCCACGGCTTGAATCCAAGGGGCAATATCGATGGCCGCATGTTTAAAGTAAGCGCGATTGGCTTGGCTACCGTCCTGACGGGTTTCAACTTGCAATTGGAGCGGGATATCGAAACCATCGGCGGTAAAGACGGCGTCCGCAACCAAGCCAATCTCACTATCCGTGCCGCTGAGTCGACCCTGGTTCAAGGTCAGGTCAAAGCTCGGCAGGGTGAGCGGTCGAAGGGTGAGATGGGTATTGGTGAATTGTACTTCCTGCTGCCGTTGCAGCAACAGGATCAGATCGTTTAATTTAACGCCCTCACCCTCGGCCGTGGCCAGGCCCTGCATTTGCCAACCGAGCGCGGTTTGCACCAGCTCGGCACTGAAATCGCTTAATTCGAAGCGGATAAAGGACAGGCCACCGCGCGATATTGACTCGTAAAGTCCAGGTGCCAGCGTCAACTTGGCCATGCTAAGTGTTTCACCGATTTGGATATCGGTCATCTGTACCACAGGGTTAAAGCGTTCCCACTCGCCCTGCAATCGACCAATACTGACCGGTGCCCCTACCTGCGTGCTGAGCCAAGTTTCAACTTCGGGTTTTAGCCGTTCTATATAGGGAAAAAATTGCCGACCCAAAGCAAGATAGGCGGCAAACAACAGCACCCAAAAGGCCAAGACTCTGAGCGTCGCACTACGCAGCGCGGGCCAAAAAGTGGTTGTCGTCAACGCCATCGGTTCATTACTCTTCGATCACCTGTCATGCTGAGAAGTTGCAGTACTTTTTCCATTGTAACAGCACGCTAACAGCCTGCTGTATTTAACGTAACGAACTCAAGCCTACTGCAGAATGACATCAAACTGTTCTTGGCTGTAAATCGGTTCAACCTGGAAACGAATGGGCTTACCTATAAATTCCTCCAGATCGGCGACATTCGAGGATTCCTCATCCAACAAGCGATCGACCACCTGCTGTGACGCCAGAACCAGATAGCGATCGTTGTTGTAGGCCCGCTCTTCGCGCAAAATTTCACGAAACACTTCATAACAGACGGTTTGCGGTGTTTTTTGACGACCGCGGCCATGGCAAACGGAGCAATGCTCGGTCAAGACATGTTCCAGGCTTTCTCGGGTCCGTTTGCGGGTCATTTCCACCAGACCTAGCTCCGACACCCCGGTCACCTTACTTTTCGCATGGTCCTTTTCGAGATTTTTCTCCAACATGCGATGCACCTGGCGGCGGTGTTCTTCATCGACCATATCGATAAAATCGAGAATAATGATGCCGCCCAGATTGCGCAGGCGCAATTGACGACAAATGGTCGTTACCGCCTCCAGATTGGTTTTAAAGATGGTTTCTTCTAGATTACGGTGGCCAACAAAGGCGCCGGTATTGACGTCGATCGTGGTCATGGCCTCGGTTTGATCAATAATCAAATAGCCGCCAGACTTCAGCTCAACCTTACGACTCAGGGCCTTCGACATCTCGTCTTCAACCGAATAAAGATCGAAAATCGGCCGTTCGCCCGGATAATACTCAAACAGGTCGATCACCTCAGGCATATACTTGATCACAAAATCCTGAACCTTGACGAAAGTTTCTTTCGAATCGATGCGAATTTTTTCGGTATCGGCGCGCACTAGGTCGCGCGCCACCCGCAAGTAGAGGGGCAAGTCTTCGTAGATTACCGTCGTCGGGACATTGTCTTTCATGCGCTCCTGCAGCACGCGGAAGACGCGTTTCAAGTAGTTCATATCCGAGCGAATCTCGAACTCTCCGATGCCTTCGGCCGCGGTACGCAAAATAAATCCGCCCTTCTCGATTTCCTCCAACGCCTTCATTTGGGTAACCGCCTTACGAAGTCGATCCCGCTCCGCCTCGCCATCGATACGTTGTGAGACGCCGATGTGGTTGGAACCGGGCATAAACACCAGATATCGAGACGGGATCGACAGGGCCGTGGTCAGGCGCGCACCCTTGGTGCCCATCGGGTCCTTAATCACCTGGACTACCAGCGCCTGGCCTTCGCGCACCAGGGTTTGAATTGGTTTGTGAGGCTCGTTGTCGACTCGATCATGGTCAATATCGGACGCATGAATAAAAGCCGCTCGTTCCAGCCCTATATCAATAAAGGCGGCCTGCATGCCGGGCAGTACCCGCACCACCTTGCCTTTATAAATATTACCGACCAGTCCGCGGGTTTGATTGCGCTCGAGATAAATTTCTTGCACGGCACCATTTTCAACCAGTGCTACTCGGGTTTCCATCGGCGTAACATTTACTAAAATATCGGAAGTCATCTGAGATCCTATTAAAATCAGAATAAGATTTTAGCCATACCTGAACCCGATGCGCTTAAATTAGCATCAGGCCCTGGCACAAAGAGAATCGTGCCTTACTCAGCAGTAAGGCGGTTTCATGCAGCGGCAGACCCACGACGGCACTGTAACTGCCCGCGATTTGGGATACAAATACTCCACCCAGACCTTGAATGCCATATCCGCCGGCCTTATCGAGTGGCTCTGCGGAGAGCCAATAGGCTAGTATCTGAGGCTCCGACAAAACCATGAAGGTGACATCGGTGGTCACCAAGGTTTGATAACAGTCTTTATCGGTCACCAGGGCAATGCCGGTCAGAACCTGATGAGTACGCCCTGACAGCAAGCGCATCATGGTCTGAAAGTTTTCTTTGCTGGTTGGCTTGCCCAGAATCTGGCCATCGATCACTACGCTGGTGTCGGAGCCTAAGACCCAGCAGTCAGCTTGCTGATCTAATAGCGCCAAACCGGCCTGCGCTTTGGCCAGGGCAAGACGGTCAACATAGTTATTGGGCGTCTCGCCAGGCAGAACCGACTCATCGATGTCTGTGGCCAGGGCGGTAAAGTCGACCCCCAAGGTGGCCAGCAACTCCCGTCGCCGCGGCGACTGGGACGCCAGAATCAGCTTAGCCATTATTGCACGCGCACCCGTAACTGCAGGGCCTGTAGTAAACCATAAACCCAGGGCCAAAGGAGCGCGGAGGTGAACGCCGGCCAGACATGTATTTCACCAGAAACCAGGGACATCAAAGCGGTCTTCAACCATTGGCTAAGCATATGGGTGGCCCCAAGCAGGCAAAAAACCGCCAAAGCCTGCTGGCCTAATGGATACATTCGTAAGCGGACACTTAATAACAGAACCGTGTAGGCTAGCGTAGCGAATACTAAACCATAGAGACCTAGGGTGGTGCCCATCAAGGTGTCATAAAAAAGCCCGATCACAAAGGCCATCAAGATGCCAAAACGTTCTGGCACAATTAACACCCAGAAAATGATCATCAGCCCCACCCAATCTGGGCGAGCAATCTCAAATCGGCCGGGCAACGACAGTGCCGCCAAATAAAAGGCGACGAAAAAGCTCAAGCCGATCAGCCAGAGTCCGTGTGCCGGTTTTGCTTTCATTGGCTTTCCCCCTGAAATACGATCAACATGCTGCGAGAGCGGTCCAGGTGGGCCAAGGGCGCGGCACGGATACGCGCAAAGGGCTCACCCGGATCGTGCTCGATGGCTATCACCTCGGCGACCGGATAGCCAGCCGGAAAACGCTTACCCAGGCCGGAGGTGACCAAGATGTCACCAATCTTAACGTCGGCGGTATCTGGCATATATTCCAGCTCCAAACTTTTTAGGTCACCTGTGCCGACTACTACGGTGCGCATGCCATTGCGATTAATATAGACCGGCACCGCCAAGTTCACATCGGCCACCAGCGCAACGCGCGAGGAAAGGGAATCGACTTGCACCACTAAACCAAAGAGGCCGTCTGCATCGACCACCGCCTGCCCGACCGACACACCATCTTGGGCGCCTCGATTGACGATAATTTGAATAGAAAAGGGGTCTGGATCGAAGCTGATCAGCTCTGCCGTCAAGAATTCGGTCTCCAAGCGCGCCGTGGCATTCAATAAATGCCGCAGGCGACCGTTTTCAGCCTCTAGAATAGCCAACCATTGTACTTTTTGCTGCAAGATCAGCATTTGGCTGCGTAGAGAACGATTAGAGTCTAGGAGGTCATTACGTTCTGAAAAGGTTTCAGTAGACCACTTGACCAGATCACTGGGTAAGGCGACCAAGGATTGCACCGGCGCAACCACATAGGACAGACTCTGACGTGCCTTATCCAGTTGGTTAAAGCGCAGGTCGAGAAACATCAGTAAGAGCGACCCAGCGATGACCATGGCGAATCTATAGCCATGATGGGGCCCGGTTGAATAGATCTGTTTAATGAGCGGGCTCCTGAAGTCGACGATAAGCAAAAGGCCTGGCCAATCTACCCATAGGCTCCGGGTGGCCGATAAAGTTAAGCCCTGCATTGGATGCAAGGCTTGGGTCGGTCGAGTCGGGTCTAACGTCTCAAGACGGGATTTAGCCTGTGATGAACAGGCTTATCATTCGGAACTAAGAAAATCAAAGGTGCTGTCGTCCATCATCTCAAGGGCTCGACCGCCGCCACGCGCCACACAGGTTAACGGATCATCGGCGATCAGTACCGGCAGACCGGTCTCTTCACTGAGTAAGCGATCAATATCACGTAACAAAGCACCACCACCGGTTAGCACCAGGCCGCGTTCGGCGATGTCGGCAGCCAATTCTGGGGGGGTTTGCTCCAATGCACTCTTAACAGACTGGACAATAGCCGACAGGTTTTCCTGCAGTGCCTCTAAAACCTCATTGCTGTTTAGGGTAAAGCTACGTGGAATGCCTTCGGCCAAGTTTCGGCCGCGGACATCAATTTCACGGACTTCGGCGCCCGGGTAGGCACAACCGATCTCGATCTTGACTCGCTCGGCGGTGGCTTCGCCGATCAGGGAACCGTAGTTGCGGCGCACATAGGAGACGATGGCTTCATCGAAGCGGTCACCGCCAACCCGAACCGACTCGCTCAAAACAATACCGTTGAGCGAGATCACCGCAATTTCAGTGGTGCCGCCGCCAATATCGACAATCATCGAACCGCGTGCCTCTTCGACCGGTAAGCCGGCACCAATAGCGGCTGCCATTGGCTCTTCAATTAGATAAACTTCGCGTGCACCGGCCCCATAGGCCGATTCGCGAATGGCTTTACGCTC
>JBLHFL010000083.1:0-8282 GCA_047618105.1 Granulosicoccus sp. | reverse complement strand
GGTCGACTTACCAATGCCGTTCGGGCCGATTACGGCAATGCGCTCGCCCACCTCGACCGTCAAATCCAGATTATCAAATAGGGCTGATTCATAGCTTTTGGCCAGTCCGTTCACTTCAAGCGCCATGCGGTGCAGCTTGTGCTCCTGCTCGAAGCGGATATAGGGGTTCTGGCGGCTCGAGGGTTTGACATCGGCCAGCTCGATCTTATCGATCCGCTTAGCGCGCGAGGTCGCCTGCTTGGACTTGGACGCGTTGGCAGAAAAACGACTGACAAAGGTTTTCAGTTCAGCGATCTGGGCCTTTTTCTTGGCATTGTCCGACAACAGGCGCTCGCGCGACTGGGTCGATGCCGTCATATACTCATCGTAGGAGCCTGGGTAAACGCGCAGCTCGTTGTAATCCAGATCGGCCATATGGCTGCACACGCTGTTCAGAAAGTGACGATCGTGCGAGATAATGATCATGGTGCAATTGCGCGCGTTTAACACGCCTTCGAGCCAGCGAATGGTATTGATATCGAGGTTGTTGGTCGGCTCATCGAGCAGCATGATGTCCGGATCGGAAAACAGCACTTGGGCGAGCAACACGCGCAGCTTCCAGCCCGGTGCCACGGCGCTCATTGGGCCATAGTGCTGGTCGATCGGGATGCCGACCCCGAGCAAGAGCTCACCGGCTCGGGCTTCGGCCGAGTAGCCGTCCATTTCCGCGAATTCGCCTTCCAGCTCACCGGCACGCAGGCCATCGGCCTCGGTCATTTCTGCCTGAGCGTAGATGGCGTCTTTTTCCGCCTTGATTTGCCACAGCTCGGTGTGACCCTTGATCACCGTATCGATCACATTAAATTCTTCGAAGCCAAACTGGTCTTGATGCAACTTACCGATCCGCTCATTGGGATCTTTTGAGACATTGCCTAAGCTCGGCTCTAGGTCGCCGCCGAGAATTTTCATAAAGGTCGACTTACCGCTGCCATTGGCACCGATTAGGCCATAGCGATTGCCATCGCCAAATTTGATTGAGACATTTTCAAACAAAGGCTTCGCGCCAAATTGCATGGTGATATTTGCAGTCGTCAGCAAGGTTTCAGCTCCGCCATCGGTTAATTGCCAATATGACCGCGCGACCGCGCGGTAATAGGAAGGGCGGGATGCTAAATGATTCCGGGCGCTAATGTCTATGGCTTATTTGTTAAGTCGGCTTTTTCACCGCGCTCGATTGCGACACCCCGGCCGTTAGCATAAAGCGCATGGCCTCTTCAAAGGACCAGTCGACATAAATAAGGTCGGCCCGGCGCACCAGTGAGGTGACACCGGCAATCTGATAACTCAGCTGAAACAACACCGGCACCCAGTCGCCCTCCTCTGGCAGTGCTGTGAGCAGCGCCTCGGGCATCTTGTCGGCGGTGATAAAGCCAACTATATAGCTGCCATTGGTTTGCGCCATCAAGACCGTCTGACGTTGATTCAGTTCTGAATCGTCGTTACCGGCCAAGGAGGCTAAATCCTTAAAGGCGCCGTAAACGGTTTTAAAGAGCGGAAAGCGCATCATCTGGTTTTCAAATTGCTGATACAACCACAGAATGGGACTGACACTGAAGGCCAAACCGACAACGAGGATAAGACAGAAAATCAGCAAGAAGCCAACTCCATCCCAGGCCGCATGCCAACCGATGAGCTGTAAAAAGGACAGCCCCAAGTCGTCCAAGGTGACGATAATCGACCAGAACAGCCAAACGGATAAGGCCAGGGGAAGGATACTCAGCATGCCGCGCAAGAAAGTTTTTTTCATAACAGAGCCAGTCCGGTAAGAAGGTGGCATTTTACCATAGCTTAGCGCCAAATACCCCACCGCACCGCTCTACCTCAGGCAGGCCGGACTGAGCAGCGAAGCTGTCGTGCCGTCGACTAAAACCCACCCCTGCCGGACACAATCCAGCGGCCAAGCACCCTAGGGTAAATCCAGGTGATAACCCGATGCCTCGGCGACGAAGCCCATCTTCCTGAGGTAGGCAATATGGGCGGGGCGATCAGAGTAGCTGACCAGTCTGTGAATACCCTCGGCACGCAGCCGGCTGGTGTGCTGGCCAAACAAGAACTGGGCGGTTTTAAAATCGCGTGCGTCGGGAATAACATAGTCGATCAGCACCTCGACCACGCCAACCTCACTGTGCTGATGATAGGCGAACAGGCCGACCGGCTTCATATTGCGAAAAATCAATAGAGCCACGGCATCGTCAAGTTGATCGACCGTGGCATGAGGGAAATATTGCACGATGTCTGCGCCATAGCGTTGGATCAACAACTCGAACAGGGGCGTGCGCACCGACGATAGTTTAACCATATCGAAGTTGTCTTTAAATTGATAAATCCGCACCAGGTAATAGATGTCGACCAACACGATCCAGCCATTGAGAAAGAATACCGGCATAGCCTCGATCAAGAAGCCATAACTGCTAAAGACCGCGGCGCCGAACAGATTGATCCAACGCAAACGTTTGATATTGCCCATCATCAACGAAATGGCCACCAGCACCGACCCCACGTACCCCAAAATATCCAACCAAGTCATAGTTTTCGCCCAATAATTTGTCGGCAGTTTAGCTTATTTCGGCTCGAACTGATAATAAATTGTCCAGTCGGTCAAGAAAACGCCTTTTCCTTCGCACATCTCATGCTCGAAAGCGCCTGTATTGCCCTATTGCGCCCGCGAATGTGGCGGCATTCGCGGCATAGGAATCCACCCGACTGGTTATTTTCCAGCATGAAGCCTTTATTCCAGCAAAACTCAAAACCTAAACTAGACTGTAGGCTCGCCCGTTATGCAGTCGGCTCTCAGATGATTAAGGGTATAAGAAGGATAGGGTATTATGAAGGTTGCCATCGTCGGTGCCGGTGTTATGGGCAGGTTGGCTGCGTTAAAGCTGATTGGTGCCCAGCACCGAGTTACGTTATTCGAGGCCCAGTCCTTTGATCATCCTCAAGGGGCAGCGACCATCTCGGCGGGGATGATTTCGCCCCTGTCCGAGGCCGTTCACGCGCCCCCGGAAGTCGTTCGACTCGGATTGCAAAGTCATAACCTGTGGCCCGATGCCCTGAGCCAGTTGCGTGAGTTGGATCCCGAGCATCACCCCGTGTTCTTTCAACAGCATGGCACCGTGGCCATTTCCTTCTCAGAGGAACAGGACTGCCTGCTCTGCCTCTATGCGAAAATGCACCAGCTGTTACCCGACCATCACAGTCAAATCAGGATGCTCTATAACCAGGAGGTGCTGAATTTGGAGCCGGATTTGGAACGCTTCGAAACGGCGGTCTTCCTTAAGAATGAGGGTCAAATTTGTAATCGTCAATTTCTAGCCGCCTCGACCCGAGCCATTCGCCAGCATGCCCAGGTTATCGAACATTGGCCTCTAGAAGGCAATGGTAGCGAACTGCAAAACCAATACGATTGGGTGATCGATTGTCGCGGCGCCGGGGCAGTAAAGGCCAGTACCTATGCCGAAACCGGCGCCCAAGCCCTCCATTCGGTGCGCGGTGAAGCCATTCGAGTGCGCACCAAGCGAGTTCATTTCACCCGTCCGGTGCGCATTATTCAACAGCGCTTCCATGTCTATGTGGTCCCCAAGCCCGACAATATTTTTGTCGTCGGCACCACCGATTTAGGCGACCGAGGTACCCGCTCGGTGACCGTGCGCAGCTCACTGGATTTGCTGTCGGCGATCTATTGCCTGCACCCGGGCTTTGCCGACGCGGAAATATTGGAAGTGATGGGCACTCACCGGGCTTTTTACAGCGATAACCGACCCAAGATCACTCAGAACGGCAATATTATCTGTGTCAACGGCCTGAGTCGGCAAGGTTGGTTGCTCGGGCCCGCTCTAGTCGACGATATCTTCAAGCGTGTGACCGGTTAAACGACACCAAACCCGCTTATCCAGAACAACGCATCAGCTCGAGGCAGGCCTTCCTGGTGAACACATCGCCCCGAGCGAGGGCATGCGCACCGCATGGGCCGAGCTGAAGCGTTCGGTCAATCTGGGCGCGGTAGGCCGGTGATGGTGCCCAGCTGGGCGTAGTCATGGCCGCCCAGCCTAGCCAGTGGGTCAAGGGCTTGCGCGTCGGCTGTAGTCGGATCGTTGACCAGCAACCCATCGGCTAGATAGGCCGCCTTGACTTGCAGATAGATGACCGCCTGTGGGCCGTCCCCTAACAGGTGCAAATCATAGAGTTGGCAATCAAATGCGACTGCACAGTCACTAAGTCGGGGCAGGTCAAAACCGGGTTCATCAATCAGGCTAGCATCGATGGCGACCAATTCCGATGCCTCCGCCGACAGAGAACGGGCCGTTTCATTAACGTTGGCCAAGTGTTCGCCGCTGGCAATATGGACCACGCAGCGCCGCCGCCGTTCAATATTGGCCCAGGTATCCTTCTTGCTGCCATCTCGTTTGTGGCCGACCGAGATCATCAACAGACCCGGATCACTGCTGACCATATTAAAGTAGGAAAAGGGCGCCAGATTGTAGCTGCGGTTTTCGTTTTCGGTCAGTACCCAGGCAATGGGCCGGGGAATCACCGTGTGAGTCAGCAATCGGTAGGCCTCGGCCTTGGCCAGTTGGCTAAAATCAACGTGCATGCACCACATCCTTTTTATTGGGTCAGCGCACCCATCTTGGCCTAATACAGGGCTAGAGGGTCCGGTTTGGGCTTAGACTTCAACTTAGTGGTCAATCAGCCTGATTCAAATGCACGTCCATCTGCGGAAAGGGAATGGAAATGCCTTCCTGATCGAAGGTCAATTTAACCTTCTCCTGCATGTCCCAAAACACCGGCCAGTAGTCCCCCGACTTCACCCAAGGGCGCACAATAATATTCACCGAGCTATCGGCCAGCTCAGCGATGGCGATGAGCACCTCAGGCTCTTTCAAGATGCGTTCATCATTATCGACTAAGGCTCGCAGCACGCTTTTGGCCTTGAGCAGATCGGCGTCGTAGCCTATGCCGAAGATCATATCAACGCGGCGAGTTTCACGGGCTGAGTAGTTGGTAATGGTACCGCCGTATATCGAGCCGTTCGGCACGATCACTTCCTTGTTGTCACCGGTGCGCAGCGTAGTGGAGAATACGGTAATGCGCTCAACGATGCCCATCACCCCGCCGGCGTCAATAAAGTCACCGGCCTTGAACGGACGAAACAAGATGAGCATCACACCCGAAGCAAAGTTTTGCAGAGAATCCTTTAGCGCCAAGCCGACCGCAATACCGGCGGCACCGATTAGGGCAATCAGCGAGGTGGTGTCGACACCCAATTGGGTGAGGGCCGCAACAATGACGAAGAGCACCATGGCCGCTTTGGCCAGGCCGGATAAGAAATCGACCAGAATATTGTCGACCTTGGCGCGCATTAGGACGGAATGGATCACCTTGGTGAGTAGATTGGCGATCCAGCGGCCCGCAACAAAGATGGTGATGGCCAATGCCAACGATAGCAGATTTTCCTGCAACCAGAGAATGGCAACGTCGGCCATCCCAGTGAGTAAGGCTTGTACATCCATAGGTCAGTCCTTGAGAAAAATTGTTGGATGAAATTTCACGACCAATTCTGGCGCAATCCCCCTAGTTTCTCAACTCCTAATCGGCTCGGCCCGAGTTTTGCCACTCCTTGACTGCAGACCCTAATATGGGCCGCATGGCACCCGCTGTGCACCTAGCATTGCCATCGGCAGCGGTTCCGTTTATGTTCATCAGCCATCCCACTGCCGCAGATGCCCATGAGCTATAGCCATATAGAAGAATTCAAGGTCCGCGATTACGAGTGCGACTTGCAGGGCATCGTCAACAATGCGGTCTATCAAAATTATCTGGAGCATGCGCGACACGAGTTTTTACTCACTAAGGGGATCAATTTTGCAGTGTTGGCCGCTCAAGGGCTCAATTTGGTGGTGGTGCGCGCCGAGCTTGACTACAAGCGCCCCCTGGTCAGTGGCGACGCTTTTTATGTCAGCTCAACCTTCTCGATGAAAGATCGGGTCCGCTTTCAGTTTCAACAGGTGATTCACCGACGCTGCGATGATCTGATCTGCGTCAAGGCCCTGATTATCGGCACCGGCATGACTACTAGCGGTCGGCCTGGCGTGCCGAAAGAGCTGATCAATCAAATCACCCGGTAGCTTTATAGCTTGAGCGGGCCGGCATGTCCGAGTCCTGATTTCCCAGCCTTGATTAGCCAAGAGTCGAAACCAGCATTGCGGCAGACTCCGTTGGCTAGCCCCCATACGAAACTTCGTCAGGTTGACTGGCTAATTTGACCTAGCTCAAGTCGGCTCCAGGGTTGATCCCTTATATTAGGTTATCATTCTGATCTATAGGGCATCGTAACATGGGCGCACTGAGTTTTATCACTAAGGGAATGCAGGTTTACAAGAACGTCGATGCCGATCGTTTGGTTTGGGAAAAAGAGTATCGCGAAGCTATTGTCGAGTTTTTCGCTCCGACTAAGGAACACCAGGGCAAAGCGAAGAGCAACGTGGGCAAATTGGCACATAGACAGCAGCGTGCTTAAGATGCGCGTTTAAAAAGAGTTGTGTCGCTGAGGAGTTCTGCGGATAAGGATACTAGCTCGAATGGACTGGATTGAAAGCCTGGCCGCCTTGTTATGGCCTTAGGTGATAGTTGGCAGAGGTATTACACAGTGACCCCACCGGCAACCACATTTCGGAGTGACGGTGGCGGGTCATTAGAGGTAACAAGCCTGCTTAGCTGCGGCCTATTCTCACTCTTCTATAGCAGGACCGTGTCCGCTACTAGCAAGGCAGTCGCCGTTTAAGCAGCTCGGCTGTTTACAGTGCTGTTAGATGGTACATTCTGGTTTCCGACTGGCTCAGCTGTCTTGATTGAGCTGACATGGGCGCCATCGCGGGCTTCTAAGTCGAATGCTCGGCCCTCAGCTAGGTATTGAATTACATTTTCTTTATATACATTGTCAACAGATAGGCGATTTATTTCAACGAATTTAGCTACAGCTGCAGCCCGCCGTATAAGAGAAAAAAACATGTCATACTCCTTTAGAGAAAGTGTTACTTTAGGTTTCAGTTGATGGGTATTAAAGTAACACAATTACACCCTGAGAGCAACTGAGCCCCTACACTACTTTTAGAGCCATTTGCAACCGTGCAAGAAAAGAAGATCTCTTTTACCGTTTCAGTGAACTGGCGAGCAATGAACAGGCACCTGGATTATAGGCTTCAGTCCCAGATAGTCGGCCATGAAAGACGCAAGTAACGCATAACGACGGGATCGGCACACAGCAGAGGCCTGTCTTGCTGTGTAGAACAAGCGCGGCCGACAGAGCATAGCGTTAGGCTAAAGTGCAGCATGAGCAGCTGATGGATTGCCCAACCGATGGCCTGGCGTCAGAGGGACTGATAGGGATTAGAGCCCCAGATTTGGACATGACTCTTGTTTGACAGGACTCCTTGGGATCAAGGGCTGATAGGTTTTCTCGATAAAACTAACATTGCCATTGGCGCGAAACACTGAGCCATTCCCCTCATTGGCCATCCGGAACTGTTATCCATTATTGAAAGAGAGGCTAATTTTACCGCGCCATGAATATCGGCATATTCATATTCCAGATGGCATGCTCTGTCACACCGCCCATCAGAATCTCTTTATGCCGATTATGCCCATAGGCGCCCATGACCAATAAATCGGCACCACTGTTTTCGGCCTCGACCATCAGGCGCGCCCCGAGGTCCCGTTGCTCGCAGTCAAAAATTCGCACTCCCGCCTGCACACCATGCCACCTTAGGTAGTCGACCAACGCAGTAGTGTCCTCCCGGTTGGCATCGTTGCTGCCGACAGTCAAGATGCTGACCTTTTGAGCTGCTCTTAGCAATGGTAAGGCTAGCGTCAGGGCCCTCGAAACGGCAACACCGCCGCTCCAAGCGATTGCAATATGGTTACCGAGCGATTGAACCGACTTTTTGGGGGCTATTAAGACAGCCTTTCCTGTGTTGAACAGGCTTTCCTCGAGCGTGTTAATCCCAAGATGACTTGTCGGATCGGGCCGAGCCACCACAACCATGTCGGCCATACGCCCTAACTTGGCAATCATCCGAGACTGACGACCGGTGAACGAAGACCAAGAGATAGATGTTTTCCTCTGAGCAGTGGCGACATCACTACAAACTACTAATTTCTCGCTGGCGCAGACTTCATCAAAGTACGACAGAACATTGCTAATTTCCGCACTGTCGCAATGCAGGATAGCGTCCATGACCGCCTTT
>JBLHFL010000082.1:0-8285 GCA_047618105.1 Granulosicoccus sp. | reverse complement strand
CAAAAAATAAAAAAGGCGTAACAATCCTCACCGTCTAAGCAGTAGTTTGGTTCGTCCGGATGGATTAAATTTGTGGTAAAATATTATTATTTTTCTAATAAAAATAATATTAAAAAATAAATTTGTAAAAATAATCAACCCAACCTTAAATTCCATTTGTAATTAATTTTTATATTAGGTAATGTTTATGTTGTCTGAAGCGAGGAATGCTTCAAAAAGACACTGCCTGTGTGCAAGCAGGCGGGCACCCACAAGGACGTTTTTCTATGCCCCATCAATTGGCTTGTACCGACTCAAACGCACGCCATTCTGTAGCGCTCCTAAATCATATTATGCAACCTGGTCCAATACTATTGGAACGGCTTTAGGGTGCCCGGCATTTGATACTTTAAACGACTTATAGGCAAAATTAATGATCAACTTAACTAGGCTTAAGTTGGATCCTTTGGGCAGCATCGATAAATATTGTTGGTGCCCTGAGGGTCTCGCTTGGTTGTTGCGCTATGAATCAGTTTTAATCGGTTATAAGAAGGACTTGTTATGACTCAAGGCTATGAACCAACCGACGAGTTGTTTGCTGTAAAAAACAGACAGCCAGATGAGCGCGACGTTGCTCCCCCTAACGGGTCGCAGCCGAGCTTAGGCGCTGGCGTGGGTTGGTCGGCCCTGATGCTGGTGATGGTGTCGGTCAGTGCCTTTGTGTATATGATCGGCTATAGCGTTTATCTGACCCTGATGCAGCCGCATAGCGCTACTCTGCTCGATGTGGACACCATTGAAACCCTGACCTTAGCCCATTCGGAATCGGTCGATGCGCTATTCGGCCTGTTGGGCTTGGAAACCCTCTTCGTGCTGCCGCTGTTACTGTTTGCCGCGCATTTTAAGGGCCAATCATGGCGCAAAACCTTGGCGGTTCAAACCTTTAGTCGCTATTCATTTTGGCTGGCATCCTGGTTGTTTTTGGCCTATTTGGCTGTTTCAGTATCGGTCGACATTCTCTGGGTATCCGAACCGGATGATTTTATTGCAAAGATGCTGGGCACTAAAAGCCTTTGGGCCAGTATCGCGCTAGTGGTTTTTGCGCCCCTGGTGGAAGAGTTTTTCTTTCGCGGTTATCTATTCGCAATGCTCCGGTCGACTCGATTGGGCGCATGGGGCACCCTAGTCATGACATCGCTGTTGTTCACGCTGGCGCACGCCGGACAGTATCAATGGTCGGTACTTTGTGTTGTTGGATTATTGGCTCTTTTTTTGGGTTATGTGCGCGAAAAATCGGGCAGCATCTGGCTACCGATTCTGTTTCACGCCTTGAACAATCTGTTGGCTGTGGTCTTCGTGATTTGGCTTGGTGTGTCATAACTTAGGGTTGCCGGTTCAATCGTCCCGGTTGTGTTGTTAAAATTTTAAAGTGAAAAGGAAATCAGATGTATAAAAAAATCCTGGCCCTTGGGCTGCTTGTTAGCTCCCTCGCTGGTTGTGCTGTGGTCAGCTCGCAATCCGACCCGAGCATGAGCATGGACCGTTATAAACCCCATACCGCTTGGCAGCCCACCCCAGACCCACTCGTGCAGCAGGGCGTTCTCGACAACGGTCTGCGCTGGGCCGTTAAGGCGTTACCGGACAATGACAATAGGGACCGGGTAGAGCTGCGCTTGCGCGTGCGCGCCGGCTCACTCGATGAACTGGACAGCGAACGCGGCCTGGCCCATATGGTCGAGCACCTAGCCTTCAACGGCACCGCCCGCTTCCCCAAACATGAGATGGTGGCGTTTTTTGAATCCGCTGGCATGAGTTTTGGTGGCGATATCAATGCTTACACCGGTTTTAACGAAACCGTTTACAGTCTAACAGTGCCATCAGATCGACCGGATCTCATCGCGACGGCTTTTGAGGTGCTGTACGACTGGTCGACCGCGATCAGCTTCGAGGCCGATGAGGTGGCTAAAGAGGCCCCGGTGATCGTTGAGGAGTGGCGTCTCAGTGAGGGCACCGAACAGAGCGCTGGACTGCAATTCTTCAATCATATCTACGCTGATACAGCCTATCCTGAGCGTATGCCGATTGGTGATATGAGCATCGTTAAGGCAGCGACCGCCGAGCAATTACGCGGCTTCTATCAACGCCATTACCGGCCCGACAATATCGACGTGGCGGTGGTCTATCCAGAGGGTAGTGTCGACGCGGTCGCGGCCATCGAGTCCACCTTTGCCAGCTGGCAGGGCGAGCCGAGCGCTATTGACGCGGCGCAAGGTTCAGCGGTTGACTTAGCCGGGATCGAGCTGTTCGGTGTGAGCGACAGCGACCAATTGAACTCCTTTTGGTTGCTTTATCTGCCCGGTTTGTCGTATGAAACGAACAGTGCCGCCGGCAACGAGCTGGGCTTTATTGAAACTCTGTACACTCAAGCCCTGACGGGTCGACTGCAGCGCTTGGGTGAGCAGGAGCAGGCAGCCTTGATTGATAGTAGTGCCGGTATTGATAGTTTAGAAGACGGCCAAAAGCCCCTGCAGATCTATGGCACCGTTTATGATGGTCGTGGCAGCGAAGCCTTGACGGCGCTCGCCGCCGAGCTTAAGCGGATGAAAAGGTACGGCATCAGTACCGAGGAATATCAGCAAATTGGTGGCCAGTTTCGCATCAGTATTGAAAACTGGGTGTCTAGCTTGGCTGGAGCATCTTCGGCAGAGCATATCGACTGGTTGATGTCCGACATCAGTGAGGAAGAACTGCCCGAAGATCCCGGGTCGATGTTGGCGAACCTGGACCAGCTGCTCAGCATCCCATTGGCGGATGTAAATCGGATCATTGCCAAGGCGATACAACCCGGTCACCTGCGCGGCTATTTCTTCCATCCTAAGGGCGCTGAGTTCCACGCTGCAGCGGCTAAGGCTGCCTACTTAACCGGTTGGCAAAATAAGTTGGAAGAACGTACCACTGTGTCAGCAGGGTTCCAGGCTGACGCCTATCGTTTCCCTGGACTCATAGCCAAAACCGACGATCGCTTGGACAGCGAGGGCCTGATGCTCTGGACACTCGAAAATGGACTGTCGGTGGTCTTTAAGCCCACCGATTTGGAGCCGGGTCGGGCCTACGTGCAAACCCTGATACTCGGCGGTAATCGAGCCTTGCCCGATGAATTGGTTATGGCCAGTGAATTGTGGGCCTCTGCGCGTATTCGTTCCGGTCTGGCCGGCTTATCCGGACAAGATTTTGACGACGCCTTGCAAAGTCTGGGTGTCGGTTACGATCTCTTTTACTCTAAGGTATATGCCGGCGTGGATGTGAATGGTCCGGCCGATCAGCTCGATCGAATGCTTCAGCTGACGGCAGGATCCCTAACCGAAACCGACCTCAATGAAACCCTATTCGAGTTAGTCAAAAACACCTCGATCGAGCAGGCCGATCAGTTTAATCAGACGCCGGATCGGAACTTCTATGGCCGTTATCTAGCCGCCGTTTATGGTGACGAGCCGCGCTATACGATCTGGTCAGGGGCACAGTTAAGTGAGCTGACTGTGGCCGATGTTCAGGCCGTGCAGGAAAATCTGTTGAAGTCCCATCAGGGCGCTTTGGTGGCTATCGTTGGAGATATTGAGGTCGCGCGGGTCGAGCAACTTTTGATGATCTACCTGGCCGGCTTGCCATTGCAGGCCGAGACTGAGACGACATCATTCGGCTCCATTACCGAGTCAGCACAGACCCTAATAATCAGTGGGCAGGTTGAGGAGCGGACCGATATTCGTTATGTCTTTTCAGCCTCCGAGCCAACCCTGAGCCCGCTGAGTCTCAGCCTGTCGGAGGTGTTCAACCTGGCCTTGGATAAGCGCTTATTGGAGTCTATAAGAGAAGATTCAGGCCTTAGCTATGGCACTGCGGTGTTTCAACATCCGAGGTATTTTAACGAATCTCAATGGCGCCTCCATATTCGTTTTAGCACCGATCCACAGCGTCAGCAGGAGGCCTTAACGATCCTGAATGCGGAATTGGAACGGGTTTTGGCGATGCCATTCAGCGCCACTGAAGTGACCGAAGCGATGTCTAAATACCGTGAGCAAATGCAGCAGGACCTGTCGACCAATGCCGGGGCTATTAATGCGCTGACCGACACCCTGCTCTATGCCATACCGGCGGTGGAGTATGATAACTTCGAAGACAATTTAGCCGAGGTCACGGCCGATCAGGTCAATGCCCTCGCCGCTACATTGTTGGGCGGCACTCGGGTGGTCACGGTGTACCAACCCTAAGCAGATACGCACTGAGGTGAAATGAGGTTTGTTCCTTTGGGTGGCCCCTGTGGCCACCCTTTTTTTTGCCGCCGGTACTTGTCAACGCTGTAGCTATTTGGCTTCTTGCCAAACCTGCTGCGGAAAGGAAAATTCAAAGTCCGGTCCGTCTGTTACGGTCAGGTCGATATCGAACCAGAGGTTATCGCGATTCAAGATTTCAAACGAGCCGATATAGTAGATCGAGTCGCCTTCGCGAATTTCTTGCAACTCGATATCCGCAATCTGACCGATGAGGGTGCGTTGGCGAGCCTTGATTTGTGCGCTGACTGGGATGCCAAAACCGTCGGCCGATTTTTCCAAGATCGATAAGTTAATAAAAGCCCGTTTACCGGAGCGCACGATCTGGTAGCGTGCCGCGATTTTGGGCGGTAATTCGGTGGTGTTTAAAATAATATAATGCAATTCATGGCCCGAAAAATCGACTTTCTGTTCGGCCCAGACTAGGGTGCCGACCAGGGTCAGCAGGCATGTAATTAGGAGTTGGCGCAACATATTAGACTTCCTGTTTTTCAATATGATAGATGGCGATGGCCCCAAGCATGTTGGGCCAAAGCTTAATTTTCCAGGTTTCAACGTGGTCGTGATCAACCACCGTACGTTTTAAAATATTGATATTCTGTTCCTGACAGAGGATCTCGAAATCCTTGAAGGTGCACAGATGGATGTTGGGCGTATTGTACCAACGCAGGGGCAGGGTTTTCGACATCGGCATCATGCCGCGCAGACTCAGATACAAGCGCGCACTCCAGTGACCAAAGTTGGGAAAAGTAACAATGGCGCGCTGGCCGATCCGTAACATCTCATTGATGATCTTGTCGGGATTGGTGGTCTGCTGCAAGGACTGCGTCATGATGACCGTATCAAAGCTGGCATCATCGAGATAGCGCAGGCCGTCGTTGAGGTTTTGGTGAATAACATCGACGCCTCGCTCGACGCAGGTGATGATTTTTTGAGTGTCGATCTCCATGCCATATCCGGTTACCGATTGATGCTTTTTAAGGTAGGCCAACAATGCGCCATCACCACAACCCATATCGAGAATGCGTTCGCCGGGCTTAATCCATTGGCTGATAAATTGTAGATCAGTGCGCATCGGGTTCTCCCAGGTGGGCGAGGAATTTCTGCAGAATACTAACGTACTCTGGAATGGGAAACAGGAACGCATCGTGCCCTTGCGGAGCGTCGATCTCCAAATAGGAGACGGGTTTTTGTGCCCGCAACAGGGCATTGACTATTTCTTTGCTGCGCACCGGGGCAAAGCGCCAATCGGTCGAAAAGGACACCACCAAGAATTTACACTGGCTCTTGCTCAGGCATTGACTCAGATCGTGATCGAAGTCGGCAGCTGGGTCGTAATAGTCGAGGGCCTTAGTCATCAGCAGATAGGTATTGGCATCGAAGGTGTCGGAGAACTGTTCACCTTGATAGCGCAGATAGCTTTCGACTTCAAATTCTATTTCATAGTTAAAATTCAGTTTGCCGGTGGCCAGGTCTCGCCCAAACTTCTCGCGCATGCTGTCGTCGCTGAGATAAGTAATATGACCGAGCATCCGTGCCAACGCCAAGCCTTTGCGGGGCAGGGTCTGGTGTTTGAAATAGTAACCGGCGTGGAAGTCTGGATCGCTGGTAATAGCCTGACGGGCCACTTCGTTAAAGGCGATATTCTGTGCCGTTAACTTCGGTGCCGCCGCAATAATAACGCATTTTTTCAGCCGGCTCGGATAGTCGATGGACCAACGCATGGCCTGCATGCCGCCGAGGGATCCGCCGACAACCGCTTGCCAGCAGTCGATGCCCAATTGGTCGGCCAAACGTGCCTGGCTCTTGACCCAATCGCGCACGGCCATAATGGGAAACTCCGGACCAAAGGGTTCACCGGTCGAGGGGTCTATACTGATAGGACCGGTCGAGCCGTGGCAGCCGCCCAAATTATTGAGTGACACAACAAAGTAATGGTTGGTGTCGATGGCCTTACCGGGTCCAATACATTCATTCCACCAACCGGGTTTTTTGTCGCTCGCTTGATGGTAGCCGGCCGCATGGTGGTGGCCACTGAGGGCGTGACAAATCAGGATGGCATTGCTGCGCTGAGAATTGAGGGCGCCATAGGTTTCATAAACCAATTGATAGCTGTCTAGGGTGCGACCACTGCGCAACGGCAGAGGTTCATTGAAGTAGGCAATCTGGGGTTCGACGTACCCTACGCTGTCGGCTGGTATTTCGCTTGGCATGGTGCATCTCTTAACGTGTGAATAGGTGGGAGTGCTCTTGACGCACTCCAGGGGCCGGCTCTAGAGGCCGATAAAGACACCGACTGGATAGCCCAACAGGCCACCGACGTACTGCATCAGGACAACATCTTTGAGAATAATGATCACGAAAAAAGCCAGCATAAAAGACAGGTCGAGCATGCCGATTTTCAGGTTCATGCGCCGGAAAGGTCCGACGAAGGGCTCGATCATTTCACCGATAAAATCGACAAAGGGGTTTCGCTGGCCCATTAGGACGAAACTCATCACCCCGACGATGATCATGGAGAATTGGATCACGGTGAGGATCAGGGCCGGGGTGGCGACAAGCCCCCAAAGCAATAGATTGGTTATAAGACTCATTGGGCTTTGGCCCGACAGCAGGATCAACACCACGCCGAATAAGACCTGACCGATATAGACCAGCAGCAGCGTACTGACGTCCATACCACCTAGACCCGGAACAAAACGTCGCACCGGCTTTACGAACGGGTCGGTTATCTTGACGATGGTCTGAGCCAACGGATTGTAAAAATTGGCCCGCGCCAGCTGGGCTAAAAAGCGGGCAATAAACGACACCAGCACGATCCCGAAGGCGGCCCTCAGCAACATAACTAATATTATCATCTAAACTCCTGTCGATCTGATGGCAGACCGGTGCTAAAACTATCAATGTGGTTTTCCGGCTCGGGTTGCCGGTTCAGTTCCCGCGGGCGATTGTGAATAAAGGCCCGCAGCAGTGCAATGGCCTTTGCCTAATGCTGCGTTTGGGCGGTTCAGTCGGCGAGCAATTCGGCCAGTTCCTGGGACCGCTCGAAGCATGCGGTCATCGCCTTTTCAACGATCAGGTCGATATCGCTCGCCTCAAAACTCTGGATGGCGCGTTCGGTCGTGCCCTTCGGCGAGCAGACCTTCTGGCACATCTGCTCCAGGGGCTCATCGGTTTCCAGGATCATCTTGGCGGCACCGAGCATGGTCTGGCCGATCAGCACACGCGCCTGGTCTTCATCGAGGCCCTGAGCTTGCGCGGTCTTACTCATGGCTTGAGCGAAGCGAAAAAAATAGGCCGGGGCACTGCCCGCGGCGGCGGTGACCGAGTGGATCAGCGCCTCTGGATCGACCCAGCGATATTGGCCAATGCCAGCAAACAGTCCCTGGGCGAATTCCTTGTGCGCCTCGGTCACTCGGCCATTGGCAAACAGGCCGGTGGCGCCGGCCTGGACCAGTGCGGGTGTATTGGGCATGGTGCGAATAATCGCCAGTCCGCCACCGAGCCAATGGTTGATGCTGGCTTCACCGATGGCCGCCGCGACGCTCAGAATCAGCGGTTGACGCTGCTGTACCGATTCGGTCAGGGGCAACAGCACCGACTTCATCAGTTGCGGTTTTACCGCCAAGACTAAGGCATCGCTCAAGGCCACGGCCTCTTCGGCGTCCGTGGTGACGATGCAGCCTAGGTCGGCAAAAGCTGCCAGTTTCGCGGGCGTGCGATTGCAGAGGATTAGGTTGGCGGGGGCAAAGCCGCTGGCCAACAGGCCCTTGACGATCGCCCCGGTCATGTTACCAGCGCCAATAAAGCCTAATGTTTTAATACTCATCTCGCTGAAACTCCAATTTGGGGTTAACGGGCACCAAAAATATCGGTACCGATTCGAACCATGGTCGCACCACAGTCGATGGCGGTCGGAAAGTCACCGCTCATGCCGATCGACAACTCGGTGCTCTCGGGAAAGTCCTTTATGAGGCTTTG
>JBLHFL010000081.1:0-8321 GCA_047618105.1 Granulosicoccus sp. | reverse complement strand
CCCAGTACCGCGTATGCCCCGATCGTGGCGCCTTGCGCCACCCGTGCACTGGGATCTATCTGTGCGGTTACGGCCTGGTTGCCATCGGCGATCGGTCCGGTATCGAATAGATGAGACAGACGAGCATAGGCCAAATAGGGATCGGCTACCACCAGTGCAACACAGTTAACTGGGCTGGCGGCCTGATCGGCGGCTTTAACCAGCACCACAGAGGCACAAGTATCGGCCAACTGACGACGATATTTGGGCGACGCCAGAAAGGTCAACTGGCCGGTCTGTGCCTTATCGAGTGCGGCTAAGGCAAACACCGGGACCGATTTTTCTAGGTCAGTCAGTGAGTTCAGCACCTGCACCTGAGCCAGCAGATCATTTACCGTTAGCATTACTCGACTCCTGAGCCTTAGTTGGCGGATTGCTCGGCCGATCCGGCCTTACGCTGAGCATAGGCACTGTTAAATTGCGTCAACATTGCGTCGGTAATATCGGGCGTGCCATTAACCCAGAGTACAGCCTGCGAATCGACCACCAAACTGAAACCCTGTTCGATGACATAGGCGTTCATCAACTCCCGAATCAATGGCTGATATTGCTGAATAAAGCTGGCCCGGCTCTGCTGCTGGGCCTGTTGCATCTGGGCGGTGATCTGCGCCTGCTCCTGGGCTAAGCCTTGCAACTCCAGTTCAAAGACACTAATTTCCTCCGCCGTCAGTATATCGCCATCAGTCATCAAACGGCTTTCGCGCGTCTCAATACCCAATTGGATGTCCTGAAGTCGACTCTGAGCGCCGGCCAGATCGGCGCGTAATATTAGGGTAGCCGCTTCTGCCGCGCTACTGTTGAACAACACTGCCTGGTAATTCATTATTGCGACCGTGGTTTCGGCGCGTGCAACCGGGCTGGCTAAGGCCCAGATCAGACCCAAGCCGGCCAATATTCTCTTGCTGTTTGCCACTGTAAAATACTCCTCTAATCGTGGTTTGTGCTCAATACGAAATACCGATATTGAATGAAAAATTCGTTGTGTAGTCGCTCACTTGCGCATTCAACGGCCAAGCATAGCTGAAACTCAGCGGTGCGATCGGGGTAATCCAAGTCAGATCCACGCCAGCTGAATAACGGATATCAGTCAAATCAACGCCATTAGTACAGCTGCCATTGTCGGCGTGACATTGGTCGGTAAACACATTGCCGGCATCGACAAACAGCGCGGTGCGAAAAGCGCGTTGATCCGTGGCGAAGGGAGTAGGAAAGAGCAATTCGGCGCCGTATTCCAACTTAATATTGCCACCGACGGGGCTGTTGGACTGACCGGTACCGGTCGGACCGAGCGAGCCGGAGCGATATCCACGCACCGAGCGAGCACCACCGGAATAGAAATTTTTGTAAAACGGAAACAGCTGGCTGTCGCCATAGCCCTGGCCATAGCCCAGGTCGGTATGCACCCGAAGAGCCAGATTATCCGCAAAATTGGTGAAGTGTTGCGCGGCGAGGTTGATTCGGTAGTAGCGTAAGTTGCCGGGTGGAATGGTGATTTCCAAATTGCTGCGCACACTGGCACCGTCGTCAGCCTTGAGCGTGCCATTGAGGGTACTGTAGGACCAGCCAACTCGACCGGTTATGATATCGTAGTCGTTGCGATAGTCCGGGGCAAAATCGGTCATTTCTAATGGCGCGTTGTCCGCGTTAATAAACAACTCATCTCGACTGACGCCGAGGCCATAGTTAAGCCGTTGGTTCTCCGACAGGGGATAACCTAAATTTAGTCGCCCACCAAACGTGTTGGTAGCGTAGGTGCTAAAGGTCGTCTGACTGTAATCGGATTTTTTATAGTAGAGATCGGCACCTAGGCTCACGCCGTCGAGCGTAAAGAAGGGGTTTTCGGCCGATATTTGGTAGTTCTGGGTGGTTTCATTGACGTTGACCGAGGCTGAAAAGTCGACCCCGCGACCCAAGAAATTGGTTTGCTTAACAGACAACTCCCCGAAGAAGCCTGAGCCGTCGGCATAGCCGCCCGAGATACTAAGTTGTGAGTCCTTGGCTTCAACGACCGAAACCACCAAATCGACCAGATCATTACGACCCGCAATGGGTTGGGTCTTAATACTAACCTGGCTAAAATAACCGAGACGATCCAAACGTGATTTGGATGTTCGGATGTTTTTGTTTACCACCAAGGCCCGTTCCAACTGCCGCAGTTCGCGTCGAATGACTTCATCGTTAGTGGCACTGTTGCCCTGAATTATGATGCGATTAACATATACCGGACTGCCCAACTGGACCTGATAGGTGACCGTTACGGTTTGATTAAGCGCATCGGTCTGGTGCACATCGCGCACCTGGGCGAAGGCATAGCCGTATTCGCCGAGCAGGTCGGTGATGTCGCGAATATCGGTGGCCACATCGGTGCGAGAGTATATTTGCCCCGGCTTAACACGTACCAGAGCTTGAATCTCGGCTGCCAGGTGTTTCAAATCCCCAGTCACCTCCACCTCGGCCACACTGTAGGCCTGCCCTTCGCTGATATTGAGGGCAATGCTGATCGCGGCCTTATTTTCAGAGATCGATACCTGATGGCTATCAACTGCGAAATCGAGATAGCCCAGGTCGAAATAGAAATCCTCCAGGCGCTGAATATCCCCGGTCAGGGCCGCCTTGGCAAATTGGTTGCGTTTAGTCATCCACTGCCAAATGTGCGGTGACCCAGTGCGCTGCATTTGAATAATGGCAAAGAGCTCGGCATCGCTGAAGACACTATTGCCAACCATCTCGAGTTGCTCAATCCGGGCGACCGGACCTTCACTGATCTGCATCGTCACGTTGATACGATTACGGGTCAGAGGCGTAATCTCGGCGTCGACACGCGCATTGTAACGCCCTTGGGCGCCATATTGCTTTTCCAATTCCAAGTCGATATTTTCCAGCAATGAGCGACTGAAAATCTCGCCCTTGGCCAGGCCAACATCGGCAAATACGGCTTCTAGGGTCGTGGTCGGCACGCTGGAGTTGCCATCGAATTCAATGGTTTCGATGGCCGGTCGCTCGACCACATCGATCAGTAGCCGATCGCCATCCCGACTGATATCGACCGAGTGGAAGAAACCGGTTTGGTATATTTCATGCAACCAGCGGCTGGCATCCTGATCATCAACCACCGTGCCTTCACGCACCGACAGCTGGGCCAAAACACGACCCAACGACACCCGTTGCAGGCCCTGCACGACTATCTCATCGACTTTGAAGGTTGCGCCCTGCGCTACCGATACCATCAACGTCAAACATGCCACTAGTGCGGTCTTGAACATTACTCCCAACGTCTTTACCTTTATCCTGTGGCGACCTAAAATCCCGGTCTGGTTTGAATTTATAGGGCAGCATTCTGAAGCCTCACCCGAGCGCGGCAAACTGTCTTTACATTAAGCGGCCAATATCGTTATAGAAGGTCAATAACATCAGACTGAGGATAAAGACCATACCGATTTGTGTGCCAATTATTTGTGCTCTGTCTGACAGGGCCTTACCCCGGAGCCACTCAATCGAGTGAATTACCACATGACCGCCGTCTAACACCGGTATGGGGAGGAGGTTTACAATCGCCAAGCTGATGCTAATCAGCGCTAAGAAGCCAATAAAGGATTCGAACCCGGATCCGACTGACAGGCCCGCCATCTTGGCCATCGAAATGGGACCGCCAATCTGCTTCAATGACACCTTACCGGTTGCCATCTTCCATAACATATTGTAACTCAGGACGCTCATTTGCACCGTGTCGGTTACGCCACGCCATGCGGCCTGCCAAGGCCACAGTCGCACGGTGGTCAGTTGTTGCTCTGACCAGGCCAGCGGTGCACTGCCGGTACCGACAAAGCCGATGGTGCGCTCATCTTGCATCTTAGTGCCCGGCACCAGGGTCAGCTGCAGCGTTTGCTCGGCGCGCTTAACACTAAGACTCAGTACCTTGCCGGGGCTGTTCTGAACCAGGTCGACCCATTCCGACCAGGTCTCTATGGCGGTCCCGTCAATTGTCAGCACCCGATCACCCACCGCTAGGCCGCTTTGCTCGGCAGGGCCACCCGCTTCAATCCAGCCGATTAGCGCCGGATGGATCGGCATTTGCGGACCCAGACCGAGATTGCGCAATGGATCCGGCGAGTCTTGTTCGGCTAACCAGTTTTCTATCGGCAGCTGGACATTCTTCTTACTTTGCTGGCGTAACAGACTGATATCGATGATGCCACTCTCGCCGACGCGTGATGCAAGGGCTAGACTCAAGTCTGTGAACGAGTCCACGCTGCGCCCATCAATGGCTAGGATGCGGTCACCACGCGTCATATCGGCCTGCTGCGCCGGCGAATCGTCTCTAGGGTGATCGATCAGGGGCACCAAGTCCTGCACGCCAATACTGTACATCAGTGCAAAGGCAACGATGGCAAAGAGAAAATTGGTCATCGGTCCGGCTAAGGCGATAGCGATCTTTTGCCGCGCTGTCTTTGAGTTAAAGGTTTGCCCGAGGAGCTCAGTTGGCACCGGCCCTTCACGCTCGTCGAGCATCTTGACGTAGCCACCCAGAGGAATCCAGGCGACCACAAATTCGGTACCAAAGCGATCGGTTTTGCGCCAAATCGGCCGACCAAAGCCCACCGAAAAACGCTCCACCTTAACGCCAAAGCGGCGTGCCATCCAAAAATGGCCGTATTCGTGCACGGTCACCAGAATTCCGAGGGCCAGTAGCATGCCAAAAACGGAGTTAAACAAAAGCATCATCGAAGCGCCTTAATGTGTTCGGTGGCCATGGCGCGTGCGCCCCGGTCGACCGCCAACAACTGATCAATGGACTCAACCGGACTGCGGCCGAGGCGTGTCATGACCTGTTCGTTTATTCGAGGGATATCCATAAAACCAATATCACGCTCGAGAAAGGCCGCGACCGACATTTCATTCGCGGCATTAAGCACTGCGGGCATGGTTCCACCTTCGGCCATGGCCTCTTCGGCTAGGCGCAGGCAGGGAAAGCGTACCCGATCGGGCTGATCAAACTGCAACTGTAAGAGCTCCGAAAACGCTAAGGGCTCGCTGCCACTGACGATTCGCTCGGGATAGGCCAAGCCATATGAAATAGGCGTACGCATATCGGGCGAGCCCATCTGTGCCAGAACCGAACCATCAATATAGCGAACCATACTGTGGATTACGCTTTGGGGATGCACCACCACCTCGATTTTTTCCGCTGGCACATTAAAGAGCCAGCAGGCTTCGATCAGTTCCAGGCCTTTATTCATCAGCGAGGCCGAATCGACCGAGATCTTCCGACCCATTGACCAAGTGGGGTGGGCAATGGCTTGCTCCGGCGTGGCGGTAAGCAACTGCGCCATAGGGGTCTGCCGAAAGGGCCCACCCGATGCCGTTAATAGGATCGAGTCCACGCCCGCCTGACTTTGATCGGCTGGCAGACATTGGAAGATGGCATTGTGTTCACTGTCGATCGGCAGCAATAGCGCTTTGGATTGGGCCACCGCCTCCATTAACAGAGCACCGGCCACGACCATGCTCTCTTTGTTGGCTAGGAGCAGCTTTTTACCGGCATGGGCTGCGGCAAGGGCGGATTTCAGACCGGCCGCGCCGACGATAGCGGCCATAACGGTGTCCACTTGCGCAGCACTGGCGACATCGGCCAAGGCCTGCTCACCGATCAGGACGTCGCAGTTCCGGTTCGGCAACAGCTCAAGCAGTTGCCGATAACGCGCGTCATTGGGCACCACGGCAAACTGAGGTTTAAAGCGAATGATGTCTAGAGCTAATTGCGCCATATTGGCGTGCCCGCTAAGGGCGAAGACGGTAAAACGGTCTGGATGCTGGCCGATAACATTGAGCGTGCTTTGACCGATCGAACCGGTGGCGCCCAGAACGGTGACGCGTTGTCGTGTCGTCATCATTAAACCACCGCTAACACATACCATAACAGGACAAACATCGGCGTCGCAGCACAGAGGCTGTCGATGCGATCCAAAATTCCGCCGTGGCCGGGCAGCAAGGCCGAACTATCCTTAATGCCTCGATTGCGCTTTAACAGGGATTCAAACAGATCACCAACCACCGAAATGGCTATAACTGCGGCCGACAATAGAATTAACCAGAACCAGCCCTTGATGCCATAGGCTGGTAAATAGAGACCGGCGATCACCACCGAGACGAGGATCGACGTCGCCATGCCGCCATATACGCCGGCCCAAGTTTTGCCCGGACTCACGGCAGGCGCGAGCTTACGGTTACCAAAGGCGCGGCCCGCAAAATAAGCCCCTACATCGGCACCCCAGACGAGCAACATCAACCAGGTTAATAACAGCGCCGAATGGGGCTGACTTTTCAACCACACCAGGCCCATCCATAGGGCGACCAACACGGGCACCATAATCACCAGCTTTATCGGGCCAGAGCGGAGCCAAGCGGTTGCGCGCGGATACAGGTATACGCTGACAGCGGCTAGCAGCCAAAAGGCTAATGCAGAAAGCACTAACAGGGTCCACACCAGGGAGTCCACGGCGATCCATTGATGAATTGCTAACAGGCCCAATGCCGTGAGGGCAGCCAAACCGATGCGCGCCCGGGGCGCGGTCAAACCGGCAAGGTTGGCCCACTCCCAAGCACCCAAGATGACAATCAAACCGGCAAAAACTCTAAAGCCGTCAGTGGGTAGCAGATAAATACCGGCCAACATCAATGGGGCCAGCACCAGGGCCGTTACAAATCGCTGCAATAACATGGACTTACTTCTCTTGTTCTAGTTGTTCGTCGGTACGACCAAAACGCCGAGTCCGACCTAAAAAGGAGTCAAAGGCCTTTAACAGCGATTCACTGCTAAAGTCTGGCCAATATTCATCGGTAAAATAGAATTCGGTATAGGCCATTTGCCAAAGCAGAAAATTCGATATGCGTTGCTCCCCGGCGGTGCGAATACACAGATCCGGTGGGGGCAGATCACCAAGCATGACCTGCTCGCCAATCAACGCTTCGGTGATGGCTGAGGGCTCTAACTCGCCGACCTTGACACGGTGAGCGAGCTTGATAACGGCTTGGGTAATATCCCAATGACCGCCATAGTTGGCGGCAATTGCCAGCGTCATACCCGTATTTTGGGCCGTATCGAACTCGGCTTTGGCGACTGCCCGCTGAATCGATGGGCTGAACGCTGTGATATCACCGATCACCCTGAGCCGGACATTATTACTGACCAGCTTTTTAACTTCTCGATTCAGGGCGAGCAAAAAGAGATCCATCAAGGCGCTGACTTCATCCTTGGGGCGACGCCAATTTTCCGAGCTGAAGGCATAGAGGGTCAGGACCTCGACACCGGCCCGCGCACAGGTTTCGACGGTCGTGCGCACCGCACGAGCGCCGGCCTTATGGCCAGCAATACCGCCTAGTAAGCGTTTTTTTGCCCATCTATTGTTACCATCCATGATAACCGCTACATGGCGGGGTACGACCTTCACTGTCGACTCTGGGGGCTGACCCTTGTTAGATATATTTAGCATCCCTTCCTAGCTTAATTCTGTTTCAGGTGAAACACAGGCAATCCTTAACAACAAAAAACAACATGCTGCCTCGATCGGATACCTAACCCATCAAACTTTCATCAACTCAGCATCTTTTCCAGCCAGGTCGCGTTCAATATCAGCAATGGCTGCGTCGGTCAGCTTTTGAATATCCTCTTCCGCCCGCTTACCCTCATCTTCGGACAGCTCCTTTTCCTTAACCAGCTCCTTGATCGAGGCATTGGCATCGCGGCGGCCGTTACGCACTGAAACACGAGCCTTTTCGGCCTCATTGCGGGCAACCTTGATCATGTCTTTTCGGGTCTGCTCGGTCAACATCGGCATCGCGATACGAATATTACTGCCGGAGGTTGACGGATTCAAACCCAAGTCACTTTTCATTATGGCGCGTTCGACCTGCGGCACCATGTTTTTTTCCCAGGGCACGATTGCCAGAGTACGGCCGTCTTCAATCAAGATATTGGCGACCTGTTTGATCGGGGTCATGTTGCCATAATAATCGACCATGACACCATCCAAGATAGCCGGATTAGCGCGACCGGTGCGGATTTTATTAAAGGCATCGCCCAGCGCTAATAGCGCTTTGCGGTTGTGACTGTCGGTTTCCTGCTTAATTTCTTCAATCATCTGCTGAATTCCTTTACTTATTCACAGTCTGGCCGACGCTGCCGGCGGGCATATGCCCTGCCTTGGCAGGCTATGCAGCCCCGCCCAGATGCAGCAGGACCGGCCGGCTATCGACTCGCTTAAAACCAATGAGAAATTTCGATT
>JBLHFL010000080.1:0-8359 GCA_047618105.1 Granulosicoccus sp. | reverse complement strand
TGCTCTGACGGTAGCTCGGTATAGCCCACTCGGGCATGGCGCGCCGCGGGGCCTGACGGGTTTGTTCCGGGGCGATCCGATCGCCAACTTTGATCGCCGAACCGTCGCCGAGCATACCGCCAACCTTTTCGCGTTTGACGGTACTGGCACTGCCAAAACTTTTCTTACATTGGATGCCACCGATCAATGCCAGGCACGCACGCATACCCCGCATCGGCGTGGCAAAGCAGAGTTGGTCTCCGGGCCTTAGATCAAGCCGTCGCCAGGGTTTGATCGCTAGGCCGTTTAAGGTCGCCCCGAGATCTGCGCCGGTGAGGGCAACCGAGCAAGCCGCTTGGCATTCTAGGCCCAATTGGCCGTAGGTAATTTCCAGGGTGGCGCTGTCCAATGGATTATTTAACAGCCAATTGGCCCAGCAATGGGCGACCTCATCCATCGGTCCGCTGTGGGTCAGTCCATGGGCGCCATAGCCATAGCGGCCGCGATCGTGAATTTGGGCCAGCAAACCGGTTTTAACGACGACTAACGACATTAGAGTTGCCCCCCCTTGGCGCGATAGTCGGCCTCAGATATGGGTTCAAAACGCACCTTATAACCGGTTTTGAGGAAGGCGAATTCATCACTGTCCCAGTCGACCATCTTTTGCCAGGTGCGGCCAATTACCTGCCAACCGCCAGGCGACTCGCTCGGGTAGACGGCACTTTGATTGTCGGCCAAGGAGACACTGCCGGCGGGTATTTTTAATCTCGGGGTTTTTCGTCGGGGCACAAAAAGACTCTTGTGGGTATTGCCCAGAAAGCCAAATCCCGGACTAAAGCCAATCGCATAGACTCGATATGACTGGCCGGCATGTAAATCGATGATTTGCTGCGTCGTGAGGCCGCAGTATTGCGCGACATACTCTAGATCGTTGACCGCACCAATGCCGTAACACACTTCGATGACAATGGTTTCCAAGGCTTGATCGACCAGTTCAGTGCTTATAGTGCGCTGGTAAGCCTGGCGCAATATGGCCGCCATCGCGAAGCGGTCGATCAGCCTTAGGTTAAAAGTTACCAGCACGGAGGTATAGGACGGCACCGTATCGAGCACGACCTCGGCATGGCTAAGCCACAGCAAGTCGTTAAAGTGTTTAACCCGCATGGCAACTTCATCGGATATTGTTTCGCCAAAATAGACAATCCACGTATTTTCATTGACGGGACTTATTTCGAGCATCCGGCAATGACCTCACGAATCACCTGCGCGGTTTGCACGGCATTGGGCTCGTCACCGTGAATACAGAGGGTATCGGCCTGAAAGCGAACCACCTTGCCGGAGATCGAGGTGACCGAGCCCTGAGTCATTATCTGCTCGGTTTGGGCCCTGACCTGCTCGGCTGTCTTATAGACAGAACCGGCTATGCTGCGACTGAGCAAGGTGCCGTCGTCGGCGTAGGCACGATCGGAAAAGGCCTCAAACTGGACGCGTATCTTATGCGTATCGGCGAGCCGTCGGATCGCATCGGAATCGGGTGACGCCAGCACCAGCAGCGACAACTGGTCGTCATAGTCGTGCAGAGCTTGCATCACGACCGCCATCACCGCCCGATCGGCGAACACTCGATTGTATAGCGCGCCATGCGGTTTGACATAGTCCATCCGGCTGTTATTGGCTCGGCAAATCGCATCGAGCGCGCCGACCTGGTACAGCATCATGGCGCGGATATCGGCCGTCGGAATGGCCATATCGCGGCGCCCAAAACCCTGTAAATCGGGATAGCCCGGGTGAGCCCCGATGCTGGTACCCGATTGCACGGCAAGCTTTACCGTGCGTTCCATTATTTGTGGGTCCGAGGCGTGAAAGCCACAGGCGATATTTGCCATATCGACCAACGGCATCAACTCGGCATCATTGCCCATTTCCCATGAGCCAAAGGCTTCACCCATATCGCAGTTTACGTTCAAGCTATAACTCCTGATTATCGATTAACCCCGACGGTCTCAAATTAGAGTCATATAGGCCACAGGCCTATATCAAGTCAGCGGCTTACTATTGGTTCATTGAATAGGGCAGATACGTGGCGATACCCGGAAAAATATAAATCAAGATTAGGGCGAGGAATATCAGCAAGAAAAAAGGTAATGCCGCCCGAGCCACATAGAGAATATTCTTGCCTGTTAAGGACTGAATGACAAAGAGATTAAAACCAACCGGTGGCGTTATTTGCGACATCTCCACGACCAGCACGATAAAGATACCGAACCATAATAGATCGATACCCGCTTGCTCGATCATCGGCATGACCACCGAGACGGTCAATACTACAACCGAAATGCCATCCAGAAAACAACCGAGAATAACGAACAATAGAGTTAGTGCCGCGAGCAGTTGAAACACCGTGAGGTCGAGGCTACCAATGCTTGCCGCCAATGAGCGGGGGATGCCGAGAAAACCCATCGCCAGACTTAAAAAGTGCGCGCCGACGAGAATAAGACCGATCATGCACGAGCTTTTGACCGCACCTAATAAACTCTCGTTAAAGGTGGTCATATTCAGCGTGCCGGTCACAAAGGCCAGTAACAGGGCACCAAAAACGCCCAGGGCGGCCGCTTCCGTTGGGGTGGTAAAGCCGGCATAGATGGAACCCAGTACAAAGCCTATGAGGCCGAGGATGGGGAGCAGTTTTTTCAGCGCCTTGAGTTTTACCCTGAAGGTGAGGTCAGCCGCATCGTCCTGGGGCACCTGGTCCTTGTTCATGAGGGCCCAAATAACGATGTAACCCATAAACAGAAAAACCAATAGCAGGCCGGGTAAGGCGCCGGCAATAAAGAGCCGGGAGATAGAGACTTCGGCGGCAACGCCATACACGATCAGGATGATCGACGGTGGAATCAATAGCCCTAAGGTACCGGAGCCGGCCAGCGTACCGATAGACATGCGATCGCTATAGCCGGCTTTTTTAAGCTCCGGCAAGGTCATGCGACCGATGGTGGCTGCGGTTGCCGCGGAGGAACCCGACACCGCGGCAAAGATGCCACAGCTGAGCACATTGACATGTAACAGCTTGCCCGGCAGACGATTGAGCCAGGGTGTTAAGCCTTCGAAGAGATCAGACGCTAAGCGAGTACGGAATAGCACTTCACCCATCCAAATAAACATCGGTAAGGCTGTCAATGTCCAGTTCGTACTTGCTCCCCACGTTGTCGTGCCGAACAGTAAGCCAATTTGACCGTTATCAACTAACATCAGGCCAATAATACCTACCCCGATAAGGGCCAAGGATACCCATACACCAATCGCGAGCATCAATAGCATCGAGGCGACCAGCACGATTGAAATTACAACAAAATCCATTAGATCTCCTCCAGGTTAACTTCGCCTTCGTGCTGGGTATAGATCGGCAGCTTGCCACCGAGCATTGCGGCCAGCGCATCAAGGACTGCCAATAAGAGCCCGGTCGATCCCAAACCCACGGGTATTTGTACTGCCCAGAGTGGCATGGGGATATAGCCCTGTGTGAGCTCTTCAAAGAGGTAAGATTCCCAAATCATGTACCAGCTATACCAGCAGACGAACGAGGCCAACGCCAGGCCGATGATCAGGACAAAAAATTCTTGCGCAAAGCGCGCCTTGGGGGGAAGGTTTTGAAAGAGCAATGTCACACGAATATGACCCCCATCTCGGAAGGTATAGGCCAGGCCAAAAAAAATGGAGGCCGACAAACAGTAGCCGGATATATCTTCAGCGGATGGCACAATAAAGCCCAATAGTCGGCCAATGATTTGAGCTAAAACCACCACCATGATAATGATGATGCACAGGCCCGATAGATAACCGGAAGCCAGATATAATCGATCTTTATAGGAATGCATAAAATGTCCCACGCAAAAGGCCCCCGACAATAGCTTGCCGGGGGCGATAAAGCTTGATTACTTGTTATAAGCTTTGAGAATTGCGCCTACTTCTTTTGGAGCTTCTGCTAACCACTCATCAGACATAACCGCACCGATCGCTTTCAGTTCAGTGATCAGTTGAGCACTTGGTGCCGTTACGATGATGCCGTTGTCAATCAGGGTCTGAGTATCCTTACGGGCCTGTTCAACAACGCCAGCCCAGCCGCTCTTCTCTGCATTTGCAGCCGCTTCCAGGATGATGGCTTGGGTTGCCTTGTCTAAACGCTTGAACGCGCGCGTATTGACAATAACCATGTTTTTCGGGATCCACGCGTCGATCGACGTGTAGTGAGTCAGATAATCCCAAGCCTGACCATTGGCGCCGGTTGATGGCGACGTCACCATTGAATCGATGATGCCGGTGCTGAAGGCTTGTGGGATATCAGGTACCTGAACCGTAGTAGGCGTCGTGCCCATCAGGTCTGCTAAGCGAGACGTGGATGGGCTGTAGGCACGCATCTTGGAATCGGATAGGTCAGCCAACGATGCGACCGGGAATTTGGTATAGAGACTTTGTGCAGGCCAAGGCACTGCGTAGAGCAACATAAGACCATCTTTTTTGAGCAACTTCTCCATTTCTGGCTTAGCGGCCAACCACAACTTCTCGGAGTCGGCATAGCTGGTTGCTACGAAGGGCATGTTGTCGTGCTTAAACACCGGATGTTCATTGCCGAGCGTGCCGATAAAAACTTCGCCCAACTGGACCTGGCCAGATTTCACGGCGCGTGGAATTTCGGGGTGTTTAATTAACGAGGCACCGGAGTGAACGGTAATGACCAACTCGCCACCGGTTTTAGCTTTAATTTCTTCAGCAAATTGATAGGCTATTTTAGTCGGCATATTCGCGTCGCCATAGGGCGTTGGCATGTTCCATGTTTCAGCGGACGACTGCACACCTATTGTGCTGGCAAGAACGGCTAGGCCAATAACTTTTTTTATCATTTTTTTTCACCTTTTAATTATAATAGTTACAGAACGGCTAACTCGTCGTTCAGTTTGTCCGTCACTAACATTTTGCCAGGGACATGTGTAATGCACAGTGGTGGCTTGGCATTACGGATGGCGACCTGTGGCGTAACACCGCAAGCCCAAAAAACGGGTATTTCATCATCGTTGACCGGCACGCTGTCGCCATATTCTGGCTTGGCCAAGTCTTCGATGCCGATCTTATTCGGCATGCCAATATGGATCGGCGCGCCATGTGCTTTAGGCAATCGAGTGGTTATTTGAATCGCACGGATCGCATCTGCCGGCTTGAACGGCCGCATGGTGACGACCGTGTTACCGAAAAATTTCGCACTCGGTGCCGTGGCGATATTGGTTTCAAACATGGACACATTCCGGTCCAGATCGATATTGCGTATCGACAGGCCGGCACGCAATAAGGCTTCTTCAAACGAGAACGAGCAGCCTAAGACAAAACTGACCATGTCATCAGACCAATACTGTTCAATGTCTGTAACCTGTTCGACCAGTTCACCGTCCTTAAAGACGTTGTACTGGGGGATGTCAGTGCGAATATCGATATCCGCACCGAGCGCCGGCACCATGGCATCGCCAGGCTTAGACATGCTGATCAAAGGGCAGGACACCGGATTTAAATAACAATAGAGCAGAAAATCTTCCGCCCAAACCTTGGGTAGAATAACGATATTGCCCTGCACCAAGCCGGGCACCAGACCACTGGTGTAGCCCGTAAAGGAACCATCACGAATGTCGTGGCGCAATAGGCGGGCTTTGTCCAACAGTTCGGCGTTTTGATTGTTAGCCATGGAGCAGTAACCTTGATTTGAACGATGCAGCCAATCTAGCTCGAATCGAAAAGCAAAGTCTAATTGTTATTTATTGTCATTATTGATAACTAAAACTTATATAGCGAGGTGTTTAAGGCAAACAATCGCCTCGCCGGTCAGGGTTGCTGGTCGACTAGCCTACAGTGCGCGATCGCTTCCCGCTTACCCGACGGCGGCTATCAGTTGCTTCGACGGAATGCGCCGGCAGCCCAATTGGCCATCCAATGCGACGCGGATGAGCACGGAGGCAACGTCCTCAGCGTGGACCGGTCGATAGGTGCGCAGCGGCCCGATAAAGACAAAGGATAAGCCGGAAAAAAGCACCTGTGCAATCCGTTCACCGAGCCGAAAGGTCGATCGCTTGCCGAGCAAGAGTGAGGGTTGGACGATGGTTAGCGAGTCGAACTGCAGGGCGACCAAGGCCGCTTCCATACGCCCCTTGGTGGCCAGGTAAAAATTCCCGGCGTCGGCGTCGGCACCTAGGCTGGAGACCACGACAAAACGCCGATAGCCGGCCTGCTTCGCCGCTCTAGCCAGATCGAGCACTCGGCCAAAATCTACCTCGGTAAAGGCTTCGCGTGAGCCGGCCTGTTTGATTGTGGTGCCCAGGGCACAGATAACAGCATCGGCGCTGCCGCTAACCGGAGGCAACGCCAGTGGCATAAAGTCGCTGACCCATTGATGATGGTGAGCGTGCAGAGGCGCAATGGGACGACGCACCAACAAGAGCACTTCGTCGACCCGATCGGGCGACAGCTGTTGCACCAAATGTGAGCCGATTAGACCGGTTGCGCCGGCAATGAGAATGTTAGCCATAGAAGGGATATCCGGTCGGTGTGCTGCCCCAGATTAAGGGCAGGCGATGCGAGTGCGTTTGGTTGACGATTATGTGCTTGCGACAACATGCACGCCTAATCAGGTGATATTGGTCGTATTCGGTCGAAAAGGCCAGGCCTGCTTTTGCGCCGGGGTCGGGGACGACCCGGCGTTGCCCCTTACTGAGCCAACCCCATGGCCGCGACCGGCCCGAACCGATCAGTGATCGCAGGCGTTAGCAGGTCAGTGGTCGCTCACCCGGCGGATGACCAGCGGCGCTTTAAGCGATTAAAGCGCTCGATGAGCTGTTCTAAGGTTAACAGCATGGCGGGCACAAAGAGTAAAATTAGCACTGTCGCAAAGAGCAAGCCAAAAACCAGGCCGGCGGCGATCGGTTTGAGGAATTGGGCATCCAAGCTGGTTTCAAACAGAAAGGGCGTGAGGCCGCCGACAGTGGTCAGAGTGGTCAGTAAAACCGGTCGCAAACGACTGGCTACCGCCTCTTCCAGCGCCTCATAGAGGGGCATGCCGTCTCGGCGCAAATCTCGATAGACGCTGATCAGCACGATACTGTCGTTGATCACGATCCCCGAGAGGCCAAATAAACCGAGCACCGACAGGGACGACAGCGGCAAGTCGATTAGCCAATGGCCGTAGATGGCCCCGGTCAGGCCAAAGGGAATGGCGACCAAGATTGCAAATGGCCAGACCCAGCTTTCAAACACCCACGCTAAAATACCGTAGATCAGGGCGAGTACGCCGATCAATACCAGGGTGGCGTCGGCAAAAAATTCGCGTTGGCCTCGGGCATCGCCACTCAAACTGACCTCCAGGGTGCCGTAATCGGCACGGACGCCGGGTAGCACGGTGTCATCTAACAGGCTGTACATGCCATCGCTGGTCATTACGCCGGCATCGAGCGTGGCGCTGACATTGACCGAGATTTCGCCATCTTGTGCGCGGATGCCATCGAGGCCGCGTTGATAACGGCTGATCATCAGATCATCAAGGGGGATCAATTCATCATTCAGGGCGAACGGCAGGCTTAAAATAGCCAGAATATCGCTGCGTTGCCGTTCCGGCAAGAGCACCCTCAGGTTCAGAGTCTGCAAACCGGCGACCTGATCGGCCGCGCTGACACCTTCGATCGCTTGGCGTAAGAACCCGGCAATGCTCGCTTCAGAGATGCCCAAATCCCGCGCTAGGGGGGTCAGTTCGAACTGCAACTGCTCATCGCCATAGGGTAAGGAGTCGATGGCATCGGACAGCCCGGGAACCCCACTCAGTTGGCCCTGTAAGGCCAGGGCAGCCGATTTCAGGGTGTCGATATTCTCACCGGTTAGGGCGATCACTATATCTCCTGATTCCCCGCCCCAGCGGTTGCCGCGGCCAAAACTGATATTGTCAATTTCAGATGGCAAGGTGGTGGCCGCGCGCCATTGATTGACCAACTCTTGGTTGGTATAGGGCCGGTCTTGATCGCTGATCAGCTCAACATCGATGCGTGCTCGATTGGCTTGGTCGCCTTGATTCCGGATAACCAGAGCCGTCTTGATAAAGTCGTAGCCGGTCTTGTCCTCAACCGTTTGTAAGGTCTGGGTCAGTTGATCGATAAAGGCGTCGACCTTGCTGGGCAAGACGCCCTCGGCGAAGGTCACGCTGACCGATAAGGACGGTGATTCCACCGAGGGTTGAAACTGGAACGGCACCATTTTGCTACTGACCATGCCAATCGCCAAGATCAGGTTGGCGAGAATAAGGGCCATCAAGATCGGGCGATGCGTTAGGCTCCAGCGAACAATCGGTCGAAACCAA
>JBLHFL010000079.1:0-8384 GCA_047618105.1 Granulosicoccus sp. | reverse complement strand
ACATTTGCCGACGACATCAAACAGCAGGTGCCGCTCTATGATGGACCCGCACTGTTGGCACAGATGCACGCCGACACCAGCGGTGAACAACGCGCTCAAATACAATCTGAGTGGCAATGGGTGTGGGAGTCCGGGCCGGGTATTCTGGTGATTAAGCAGGCCTTTGCGGATGCCCAGGTGATCGATCGGGCCAAGTCCTTGTTTGATGATATCTATCAGCATGAAAAACTGGCAGAGCGCTCCGCCACGGACCATTTCGCCAAGCCCGGAGCCAACGAACGCATTTGGAATGCCGCTGAAAAGCTCTGCGTTCAGGACCCAGAGCTCTTTGCACGCTATTACGGCAATGAGCTGCTGCGCCTGGCGGCCACCGCCTGGTTAGGGCCCGGTTACCAAATTACCTCACAAACCAACAGCGTCAACCCAGGGGGTCAGGCCCAGGTCGCGCATCGGGACTACCATCTGGGTTTTATGACGCCTGATCAGGCCGAGGCGTATCCGGCGCACATCCATCGACTGTCGCCCGCGTTGACGCTGCAATGTGCCATCGCGCATGTCGATATGCCCCTGGAAAGCGGACCGACCCTCTACTTGCCGCATTCACAAAAATATCCGCTCGGCTATCTGCTCGCCGACTGCGCGCCATTGCACGACTACTTTGCGACCCATAGAGTTCAGTTACCGTTGGCAAAGGGCGACCTGGTACTGTTCAATCCGGCGCTGTTTCATGCCGCGGGTACCAATACTAGCCAGGATATCAAGCGCGCCGCCAACCTGTTGCAGATCTCGTCACCCTTTGGCCGGGCCATGGAAAGTGTCGATCGCGCCAAGATGAGTCGGCTGCTGTTCCCACAGCTCAAAGCCTTGGCCGCCTCCGGTGAACTGAGTGCCGCCCAGATCGATGCCGTGGTCGCCGCCTCGGCGGAAGGTTATGCCTTCCCGACCAATCTGGACCTGGACCCGCCGCGCGGCGGTTTGGCCCCACCGAGTCAGCAAGCACTGCTGCGCCAAGCGTTGGCTGAGCAGTGGAGTGAGGCGGCCTTCGAGCTGGCCTTAGAACGCCATGGCCAGAAACGCACGACCTAAAGCAACTGCAACGATGCCGGAACTGGCGAGCGTTGCGTTTTTTGGCTTCGGCGGTCATAAAAAAGCCGCCAGAAAGGCGGCCTAGGGTGCTCAGGATGGGCTAAGATGAGTCTGCCTTAGAGCGAGCGCAACATCCGTCGGGCGACCTCGACCATGCGGTCTTCCAGATCGCTGAATATTTCATTGCGATCGAAGCGCTCCGGATGCTCGGCCAAAATAAGGCGCAGCTCGCGACCGAATTCGCGGCGCAGCTCGGTACCAATATTGTATTTGCAAATACCAGAAGAACGACCCAACTCAGCGCGTTGCTTGGGGTCGACACCGGAGCCACCGTGAATCACCAGGGGCACATCGGTCAGCGCCTCAATCTGACGCAGCAGCTGTTCATCGAGCAGGGTGACACTGTCCGTTTGCAGGTGCACATTGCCGATCGATACGGCCATCGCGTCCACACCGGTACGCTGGGCAAACCGCTGCGCCTCCTCTGCGTCGGTGCCCAAGGACGCCGCGCCGGCGGCATAGCCGACTTGACCGATCTCGCCCTCAACCCCGACTTTTAGGCCCTGGGCCAACTCAACCACGGCGCGTGTTTGGGCAATATTGTCGAGTAGCGGCAGATGCGAGCCATCAAACATCAGGCCAGTGAATCCGGCCGCCAGTGCGGCGCGACACTCATCGATGGAGCGTGAGTGATCCAGATGCACGACCACCGGCACGCTCACGCTATCGGCCACATGGCACATCATGGCACCCAAGATCGGCAGCGGTGTGTGCTTGCGACAACCCGGTCCGGCCTGCAAAATAAGCGGTCGCCGTTCGGCTTCCGCCGCCCGAGCATAGCCGCGCATATCTTCCCAGCCGAGGCACACCACGCCGGCCACGGCATAGTGGTTGCGCTGGGCATCTTGCAGTACGTCGCGCAGATTGGCGATCATTTGAACGCAGACCACATCGACTTCATGCCCGGAATGGTCTCCAACTGACCGGCATGCTCGGCCTGAAAGTGGGGCGTTAAGCCGCGTTTGGTTAAGCCACCGAGAATGGTGAAGTAATACATCTGGTAGCCGGGCAGAACGCAGCAGGGGTGATAGCCCTTATCGATAATAAAGGTCGAGCCGTCGACGACGTGAAATGCCGCGCCGGGCTCACCGTCGGTCGCTTGCAACATTTGCAGCGCAGAACCGTTGTTCGGTTTAAAACGGAAATTATAGGTTTCATCGTGGTGCGTCTCGGCATCGCCGCGATCGTCGGAATGCTTGTGACTCGGGAAGCCGGACCAACCGCCCTCGCCCACAGTAAAGAGTTCTGACACCAACAAGAGGCCAACCCGACCCTGCTGCTTCATGCCGAGAATGTGTTTGATTTTACGATGGGTCTTGGTGTCATCCGAACCGTATTGAATCACATCGACATCATCGGCAAAGACCGCAAAGGGCTCCAAGACTTGATCAAACTTGGCACCGGCGACAAAGATTTCGGCCTGCTCGGAGTCACAGACAATTTCAGCGGCCATGGCGGTAGGCACGTAAATGCCTTCCGGCTCGGCGTCCCAGACATCTTCACTGCGCAGACCGATCTGACCGATCGCCTTGCCCTCGACCGACACGCTAATGCGCCCAGTTGCTGGCACGATACAGGTTTCATAGCCGGCCACACTGTATTGAAAGACTTCACCGCGCTTGAGTTTCACTATATTAAAATAGTTCAATGGCACGCGATCGTGGTCGACGTCAACGATCGGTTTGTTCTGATTATCAAAGGGTTTAATGTGCATCACAGATCTCCAATAGGATGTTGGTCGGCCGAGTGGGCCGCCTGAAATTCGTTGAGTTCGGCCAGGGTTGGCATCGCCGGGGCGCAGCCCACCCGGGCCACCACCATGGCGGCACAGGCACTGGCCTGGAGCAGCGCCGTCGCGAAGGGTTCGGCGCGTGACAGACTCGCCAACAGCCCGCCTAAGAATGCGTCACCGGCGCCAATGGGTTTGAGCGCAGTAACCGAGTAGATGCCGGTCTCGATGGCCGGGCCCTGCGGCGCAAAGGCCAGCGAACCCTGGGCACCACGCTTATAGATAACCCACTTGTTACGCAGCGCCAGCGATCGAGCATAGGCCTCACCTTGGGCATAGCTGCCGGACATATGACCAAACTCATCATCATTACCGACCAATAGGTCGACGCAATCGACCGCCTGCTGATAAACCTCCAGCGCGGCACTGGCGCTCTGCCAAGAGTAGGGCCGATAATCCAGATCGAGCACGGTGAGCACACCGGCGGCCTTGGCACGCTTCAAGGCCAAGAGCGTGGCTTCCCGAGACGGCTCGAGCGTTAGGCAGGTACCGGTGACCACGACCGCGCGGAACCGACTGAAATCGATCGCCTCGATGTGCGCAACGCTCATCTGAAAGTCGGCCGCCTGATTGCGATAGATAATGGTTTGCTGGTTTTCGATGCGCGATTCGGCCAAAGCCAGGCTGGTGCGCACATCGCCGTCAAGTGTGTGAACCAGATCTGTAGCGATGCCATAATTCGACAATTGCTGCACCACAAAGCGCCCGACCGCGTCATTGGAGACCGACGTGGCGAGCCAGGTCGGCTGTTCAAACCGGCTCAGGGCGGCGGCAATATTGCCACTGGAACCACCCAGCTCGGCGCTAAAGTTAGTCGCCTCTTCAATCCGGGTGCCCGGCGGATGCGGATAAAGATCCATTCCGGCCCGTCCAATAACCAAAAAGGGTAAGTCTGACGACGCCAGAGTGGATAACACTTAAACCCCCTTGCGCTGACGGGCGCGACCGGATTCAACTTCTTCATGACCGGCAGTAACGCTGGCCGAGTTAGAGATCGACGGAGTGCCCACTTCCCACCAGGCGTGGCCCTCGGTAGTCCAGCCCTCATAGGGATCGACGTTCATCACGATGACATAGGTGTTGGTCGAGGCTTTGGCGCGCAGGAAAGCCGCCTGCAACTGCTCGACCGTATCGACTCGCTCCGATGTTGCCCCCAGACTTTGTGCATGGGCCGCAAAATCGACCCGATGCTGATGGGTGGCTGTGGGCGTATCGGCAATCAGATTGTTATAGCTTTCATTACCCTTGCCCTTCTGCAGCTTATTGATCACCGCGAAGCCGCCATTATCCAGCACCATGACGATGAGTTTTTTCTCGGTCAGCACGGCGCTGTAAATATCCGAGTTCATTAGCAGATAGGAGCCATCACCGGTCCACACAATGGTGTCACTGTCGGGCTGGGTTTCACTCTGGGCAATACGGGCGCCCCAACCACCGGCAATCTCATAACCCATGCAACTGAAACCGAATTCGATATCCACCGAGCTGGTTGTCAAGGTGCGCCAATTGGCCGCCAATTCTGCCGGCAAGCCACCGGCGGCGGCCACGATACGGTCCTCAGGACTGCACATGGCATTGATCACGCCGATCACCTGGGCGTAGCGGTTAGGACCCTGCTGACTGTCGGTGTTGCGCGCGCGGATCAACGCCCAGCTGGCATTTTCTTCCTGTGCCGTGGCCAGCCAAGCAGGGCTGCTGTGAAACGCACCCATTAGGGCGGACAGGGCCGGCAAACTTTCTTTCGCGCCGGACACGACTGCCGTACCCCGATGCTTGAGCGCATCGAATCGTGCCGGGTTGATCTTGATTAACGCCGACTCTAGGGCAAACACGCTCCACGAACCGGTGGTGAAATCCTGCAGGCGCGTGCCAACGCAGAGCACCACGTCGGCCAGATTGGCTAAATTATTGGCCGACTCCGAACCGGTGACACCAATCGGGCCGCAGTTGAGCGGATGGTCCCAGAGCAAGTTGGCGCGCCCGGCGATGGTCTCGACCACCGGAATCTGATGCCGTTCGGCGAAGGCACGCAATTCCTCGATAGCGTCACCATATTGCACACCACCACCGGCGATAATAAGCGGCGTCTTGGCCTTAGCTAGGGCTTGTGCGGCCTGTTCCAGTTCGACCGGGTCGGGCATGATGGCGCGCACACGGTGCACAACCGGTTCAAAAAATGACACTGGGTAATCGTAGGCCCAGCCCTGCACGTCCTGCGGCAAGCCGATAAAGGCGGGCCCGCAATCGGCTGGATCCAACAGGACCCCGAGCGCTTGCGGCAAGGACTGCAGAATCTGCGCGGGGTGGGTAATGCGATCCCAATATCGAGTCACGGCCTTGAAGCTATCGGTGACCCCCAAGCTGGGATTGTTGAAATGCTCGACCTGCTGCAGCACCGGATCGGGCAACCTGGTCAAGAAGTTATCACCACACAACATCAGCATGGGCAACCGATTGGCCATTGCCAAGGCGGATGAGGTGAGTAGGTTCGAGGTACCGGGACCGGCGGATGCGGTACAAAACATAAAGCGCTTGCGCCGATAAAACTTGGCGTAGGCCGCCGCAGCAAAACCCATAGACTGCTCATGTTGTCCGCGGTAGAGCGGCAGTTTGTCATGCGCTTCGTACATCGCCTCACCCAGGCAGGTAACATTGCCGTGGCCGAAGATACCAAACCCGCCGCCACAGATACGCTGGCGTTCGCCATCAATCTCGATCCATTGGTTTTCGAGGTACTTTATGATTGCTTGTGCTGTGGTTAAGCGTACCGTTTCAGACATTTTAAACTCCCACTATTGATTTTCTAAGGTCAACAAGATATAACATTTGCAACCGGTTGCAAACAGAGTATGTATGAAAATAATAAATGTAGGCATTATTGGTGGCGGATATATGGGCAAAGCCCATTCTGTCGCGGCACGCAGTGTCAGTGCGGTCTTCGAACTCGACGCTGAGATCGTTTTGGCGGGGATCGCAGCATCCTCGCCCGCCAGCGCACAACGCTATGCGAAAAAGTTTGACGCCAAAATTGCGTTCGACAGCCCAGAGCAACTGATCAACTCCGATCTGATCGATGCGGTGATCATCGCCTCGCCGCAGGACACACACCTAGACTATGTGCGCGCTTGTGCTGCGGTCGGCAAACCGGTGCTGTGCGAGAAACCCATGGGCCGCAATACCGCCGAGGCGGCCGAGATTGCCCTAGCGGCCAAGGATATAGTCAACCTGGTCGGCTACAATTACATCAACACGCCCGCCACGGCCCATGCGCGCCAGCTGATTGCCGATGGCGCGATCGGCGACATCACCTGGTTTCGCGGCGAGCACAATGAGGACTTTATGGCCCCAATTGGCTCCGGTGATGGCAATTGGCGCCTACTCGGCGATGCCAACGGCACGCTCGGCGATCTCGCACCCCATATGCTGCAGTGCGCCCTAACCCTATGTGGACCGATCAACGCGCTGGTCGCCGATATCACCAGCCGACCCGAAGTACGTGACCAAGATCCGAGCACGCCGTGCAATGACGACCAGGTGCAACTGATGACCCGATTCGCCAACGGTGCCAACGGCCTGTTGTCGTTTTCGCGCGTCGCACATGGCTGCAAGATGCGCTACGCCTATGAGATCCATGGCACCCGCGGCAGCTTGCGCTTCGATCAAGAAGATCAGAACTCACTCTGGCTCTATCAACCCGAAGATGGACCGAACGCCGGTTTCAAACGCATTCTGGCCGGCCCCGACCACGGTGACTACCGCCATTTTTGTCAGGGGCCCGCACACGGCACTGGCTTTCAAGACCAAATTATTATTGAACAAGCCAACTTTTTTAAGGCGATTCTGTCCAATACCGTCGCGTGGCCATCGTTCGATGACGGCGTTGCCGTGATGCGGGTCATGGATGGCATTCGAGCCTCTCATAAAACGTCTGGCTGGATCAGCCTTTCTAACAATTAACCTAGGATACTAACTATAATGGCAATACGTATTGGTAACGCGCCCTGCTCTTGGGGTGTTGAATTTGCGGACGATCCCCGTAATCCACCCTGGCAACAGGTGTTACAAGATTGTGCGGCGGCCGGTTATCGCGGCATCGAGTTAGGCCCCGTGGGCTACCTACCGGAAGACCGTGCGCAACTCGACGACGCCTTACAAAAAGAAGACCTGACCTTAACGGCCGGTGTGGTATTCCAACCCTTCCACGATCCCGATGGCTTCGCAGAGGTCTTCGACACTGCGGAACGAACCGCCAAGGCATTGGCCTCTCAGGGTGCTCAGCACCTTGTGCTGATCGATTCAATATCAGCACGGCGCGCACCAACGGCCGGGCGCCCGGCTGAGGCTGAGCAACTGAGCAGCGGTGAATGGCAGGGCTTCGTTGAACGGATCAAAACCGTTTCAAAAATGGCACGTGACGGCTATGGCCTCACGGTCAGCATCCACAGTCATGCGGCAGGCTTTATGGACTTCCATGATGAACTTGAGCGCTTGATGCAGGAGGTCGACGCCGATCTGCTTAAGTTGTGCATCGATACTGGGCATCAAACCTACGCCGGATTCGACCCGATTAACTTTATGGAGCGCTATTACGATCGTCTCGCCTATGTCCATTGCAAGGACATCGACCCGAAAATCAAAGCCGATGTCATCCTCCAGCGCACCGGCTTCTATAAAGCCTGTGGCGACGGTATATTTTGCAACCTAGGCCAGGGCGAGGTGAAGTTCGATGCACTGCACACCTTACTTACCCAACGTGGTTATCAAGGTTGGATGACCGTCGAGCAGGATTGCGATCCGTTGCTCGAGGTGTCACCCCTGAGCGATGCCATAGCCAACCGCGAATTTTTAGCCAGTATGGGCTTTTAGGAGATACAGATGACATCAATAAATTGGGGCTTAATCGGCGGTGGCCGGGGCAGTCAGATTGGACCGGCGCATCGACTTGCGGCGCGCCTCGACGGCCTCTATAACTTTGCCGCCGGCGCACTAGACCATCGCGCCGAGGAAGGCCGAGCCTATGGCCAAGAGCTCGGCCTGGACCCAAGCCGAAGCTACGGTGATTGGCGCGAAATGCTTGCTGGCGAGTCTGCACGGGCCGACCGGGTGGATCTGGTCACGGTGGCCACGCCGAACAATACCCACTTTGAGATCACCAAGGCCTTTTTGGAGGCCGGCTTTAACGTTTTGTGCGAAAAGCCGCTCACCATGACGCCGAAAGAAGCCCAAAGCCTGATCGGTGTGGCCCGCGAGAGTGGCAAAATATGCGCCGTCAATTATGGCTACACCGGTTACGCCTTGGTGCGTCATATGCGTGCCATGGTCGCGCGCGGTGATATCGGCAAGGTGCGCATGGTCTTTACCGAGTTCGCCCACGGTCATCACGCCGATGCCGCCGATGCCGATAATCCGCGCGTCCGCTGGCGCTATGATCCGGAGATGGTCGGTGTCT
>JBLHFL010000078.1:0-8442 GCA_047618105.1 Granulosicoccus sp. | reverse complement strand
ACGGAATTGTTTGACTAGCCACCCTACGGAGATCTCTAGATGCGGCGTTTATTAGGAATAGGACAAGGGTTGATCGGAAACCTAAGGCGGGTGCTGTTCGTCAGCCTATTGCTCGCCAGCGGCGGCCTACCGCTGGCCCAGGCCGAGGCACTGCCGGGCTGGTCCGCTAGCGACGAGCAGAGCACCCAGGTTGTCGATCATGCCGGTTGGCAGAATTTCCTCAATACCTTTTTGCACACCGACTCGGCCGGCCAAACCTTCCTTGACTACGCTCGGGTGACGCCGCCACACCGTATTCAGCTGGCGGCCTACCTGACCGAACTGCAAGCCATTGACCCGCTCACCCTAAATCGGGCCGAACAGCAGGCCTATTGGATCAATCTCTATAATGCCGCGACCGTCGAGGTGGTATTGGGCGACTATCCGGTCAAGAGCATTCGCGCTATTGGTGGCGCATTCGGAGGCCTGATCCCGACCGGCCCCTGGAGCGCTGAACGGGTTCGAGTCAATAACCAGATGCTCAGCCTGGATGATATTGAACATGGCATCTTTCGCCCCAAGTTTAACGACTTTCGCGCCCACTTTGCCTTTAATTGTGGCGCCAAGGGCTGCCCCAACTTAGCCGCCCACGCCTTTACCGGGCTCGCTCTAGAGGCACAGCTGAACGCTGCGGCGCAGGCCTTTATCAATCACCCGCGCGGCGTGCGCCTGCACGATGGCAGCTTGACGCTGTCAAAGATTTTCGACTGGTATCGGGCCGACTTCGTGGCCGATGAACAGGCACTGCCGTTATTCTTAGCGCCCTTTGCCGAACCCATACTGGGCGCCCAACTGACCAACTATAGCGGCCGCATCGATTATGAATACGATTGGTCACTCAATGAGGCATCACCATTACTATGAAGAAATTATTGCTCTTAGCCTTACTAATATCGGCCGTCGGCTTATTTTTCTATTTTGACCTAAGCACCTGGTTTACCTTGGCGCAATTAAAAAGCCAGCAGAGCGCACTGGCCACCTATCGGGCGGATCATCCGATCGGGCTAGCGCTGATCTATTTGCTGACCTATATCGGCGTAACTGCTCTGTCGTTGCCCGGTGCCGCGCTAATGACCCTGACCGGAGGGGCTGTCTTTGGTCTGGTTCAGGGCACCGTGCTGGCCAGTATTGGCGCCAGTATTGGCGCTACCCTGGCATTTTTAATGGCTCGCTTCGTGATCGGTGGCTGGGTTCAAAGCAAATTCGCCGACCGCATTGCCCCTTTCAATCGCGGAATCGAGCAAGACGGCGCCTTTTACCTGTTTTCACTCCGCCTGGTGCCGGTATTTCCGTTCTTTATTATCAACGTGGTCATGGGTCTGACCACCATTAGGGTATGGACCTTCTATTGGGTCAGCCAGGTCGGGATGCTTGCCGGCGCAGCCGTGTACGCCAATGCCGGCACCCAACTGGCACAAATCGATAGCCTGTCAGGTATCGCCTCGCCCAGCCTGCTGCTGTCTTTTGTTCTGCTCGGTCTGTTCCCGCTGGTGGCTCGCAAGTCACTGACTTGGCTACGTCGACGCAAAGACACATCAAGCCCTGCGCGCTGACACATGACCATCCTTTGTGGTCCGGGTGCTTGCCAACCGGGGCTATGCTCGGACTGATCGAGCCGCTGCAGCAAGCCTTACCGAACGAGGCATACAACACTGATCAAAGAGCCATTCGATCTGCGGCCAATCTTAGGTATACTGCTCATTAACTAGCGCCGGAGTGAGTCTAATGTCTATTCGAGTCCTGCTCAGCACTTTGCTGTTAATGACTACCTTGGCCTTTACCGGCTGCGGCAATAGGCCGACAGAGCTGACCTTGCCGAGCGCTGAGCGCACTAACATGACCAATACTGACCGCATTCAACCCTAAAGCATTAAGGCCCAACCCTAATATGGCTGCATTTCATTACCAAGCGAACCAACTGTTTATCGAGCAGGTCTCTGTGGCGCAACTGGCCGAGACTTACGGCACGCCGCTGTATGTCTATTCTCGCAGTGCCATCGAGCAACAGCTTGCGGCCTATCAGGAAGGTTTGGGTGACCACCCAGGTCTAATCTGTTATGCCGTCAAGGCCAATTCGAATTTGGGTGTGCTGAGCTGTTTAGCGCAACGCGGTGCCGGTTTTGATATCGTCTCGATCGGTGAGCTGGAACGGGTCTTACTCGCCGGCGGCGATCCAGCCAAGGTGGTTTTTTCCGGCGTAGCGAAAAAGGCCAGCGAGATGCGCCGCGCCTTGGAAGTCGGAATACACTGTTTTAATGTCGAGTCTTCTGCAGAATTGGAGCGGCTCAATGCCGTGGCGGGTGAGATGCAGGTGCAGGCACCCATTTCCTTACGGGTTAATCCCGATGTTGACGCCCAAACCCATCCCTATATTTCCACGGGGTTGAAAGAAAACAAGTTTGGTGTCGATTTCCGCCAGGCGCGGGCCTTCTATCAACGGGCGGCCAACCTGCCGCATATTCGTATCGTGGGTATGGACTGCCATATTGGCTCCCAGCTGCTGGTCTCGCAACCCTTCGAGGATGCCGTCGATCGCCTATTGGCCCTGGTCGATGAGCTCAAGACCGATGGCATTCAACTGGACCATATCGATATGGGCGGCGGCATCGGCGTGCAGTACACCGAGGACGATCAGGAGCCCGATGTCAGGGCCTATGTCGGTCTGCTGGTTGAGCGCATAAAGGATCGGGATCTGGCCCTGGTTTTGGAACCCGGCCGCAGCATCGTAGCCAATGCGGGTATCCTGGTCACCGAGGTAGAATACCTAAAGAGTAATGATGAGCACCACTTTGCCATTGTCGATGCCGGCATGAACGATCTAATCCGACCCTCTCTGTACCAGGCCTGGATGGATATAGTCCCGGTCAACAAGGCTTCGGTGGGGCAGCAGGCAAGCTGGGATGTGGTCGGGCCGATCTGTGAAACCGGTGATTTTTTCGGCAAGGGCCGGTCATTGAGCCTGCAGGCCGGCGATTTGCTGGCGGTGATGTCCGCCGGCGCCTATGGCTTTGTGATGGCGTCAAACTATAACAGTCGTGGTCGCCCGGCAGAGATATTGGTCTCTCAGAGCCGTGTCCAGGTCGTGCGTCAGCGCGAAACCATTGAGTCGCTGTGGTCATTAGAAGCCACGGCCGACGCCTAAATAAGCTTCGTTAGAGCTCGGTAAAATAGCGGTTTGGGCGCTAGCCCTACCGTCCAAATGAGGCAGTAGAGGCAAGCATGCGGTTAAAGTTTACAAAGATGCACGGTTTGGGCAATGACTTTATGGTGATCGATGGTGTCACCCAAAATGTCGAAATCAGTGCGACAGACATTGAACGATGGTCCGATCGGCACTTCGGTATCGGTTTTGATCAGCTGCTGTTGGTCGAGCCGCCCACCCGGCCCGATCGGGACTTTCGTTATCGGATCTTTAATGCCGATGGCAGCGAAGTGGAAAATTGCGGCAACGGCGCGCGCTGCTTTGCGCGTTTTGTCACCGATCAACGTTTGACCGAGCAGTCCTCGATCCGGGTTGAAACCGCCGGTGGTGATTTGGAACTGCATATACAGGACGATGGCCAAGTCACCGTCGATATGGGTCGGCCACGCTTGGCCCCGGCTAAAATCCCTTTTAATGCACCCGATCGGCTCGACCTCTATGATTTACAGGTGAATCAACAGACCCTGCAGATAAGCGCCGTCAACATGGGTAATCCGCACTGCGTGATCCGGGTCGAGGATGTATTGCGCGCGGATGTGGAACACCTAGGTCCGTTAATCGAGAGTCATCTTGCCTTCCCACAACGGGTTAATGTCGGTTTCCTCGAAGTGGTCAACCGCAGCAATGTTCGATTGCGCGTGTTTGAGCGCGGCGTCGGCGAAACCCTGGCCTGCGGCACCGGTGCCTGCGCCGCCGTGGTTGCGGGCATCATCAATGGTTGGCTCGACAATGAGGTGTCTGTCACATTGCCAGGTGGCGTTTTAGCCATTCAATGGTCTGGCGGGGGCAACGTTTTAATGACGGGTCCAGCCAGCCGGGTGTTTGAAGGAGTTTTATCGTGAAAAAATTGTTTCAACAACTTGGCTCGGCCGAGGCCGACGTCGTGCGCTATTTAAAACAAAATCCTACTTTTTTTGAAGATCATCCGAATCTTCTCAAGACCTTGCATATTCGCCATGACAGTGGCCAGGCGATCTCCTTGATGGAGCGTCAAAACACTATTTTACGGACTGAAAACAGTGGCATGATCGACCGCCTGAATCAGTTTATCAGTGCCGCCCAGCGTAACGATCAGCTGTTTTTAAACTTGCAGGCGCTGTCGCTGGAGCTGATTACCTGTAGCACCCTGAACGAGATCAGCCAAACCCTGACGAAAGGCCTGACGGGCAGATTCCAGGTTGATGCCGCGCAGCTGGTCTTCACCCACCTACCCGGTGGCACTGACGATTTTTGGCGCGCCTGCGAACCGAACGCGTTACAGCTGCATTTCCCCGAGACGGTGGAGAATTTGAAGAATCAGTGCGGTGAGTTCGACGCGGCGGCTCGGCAATTTATCTTCGCCGACGCCAATGTCCGGTCCATGGCCATTGCCGCGATTTCCCTCAATGGCCAAGCCATCGGTCTATTGGCTTTAGGCAGTCGCGATGCACTGCATTTCAAGTCGAGCACCGACACCCTATTTTTAGGCTATTTGGCCATGCTGGTCAGTCAGTTGTTGGTTCGCTCTTAAGCTCTATCTGGATCTTGTCCATCAGGCTAAGGCCGACATGGGCATCGTAGTAGGCGGCCTCATTGATAAAGGCACCGTAGGCAACTTTGTTGCCCGTGTAGGCGAGCGTCTCGCCCGCCAGTGTCATAAAGAACGGGTCGCCCGGCGCAATCGGCTGGTAGTCTCTGTCCTGCAAGTCCGGATGCACCATCGCGGTCAACTCGCCCAGATCATTTTCCGGCAGCACCACCTTTTCGACAAAACAGAAGCCCTCGCGTTGACCCACTAAGGTGGGCAAGGTGCCTTGATTAAAGGCCTCAAGATAGTCCAGGCAATGCATCACCACCGCCTGGGTTTCATTGTACACATCAGCCCGGAGTAAGCCCTGGGGAACCGGCCCCACCTCGACCAAAAACCCGTTGTAACGCCCCATAGAGGTGAGAAAGGTGTCACTCAGGCGTTCACCCGGGTCCATAAATAATTTCGCATGGGGCAGTTGCTGCTGCACATAAAAGGCCATGCCGACCACCAGCGGGTCTTCACTGTTGAAGATCAATGAGGTACCCATATTGGCGGTTGTGGTGTGCAAATCGATAACAAAGTCGACCCGAGGATCTTCCTTCGGGCCGAGCAACGCATTCAGCGCCTTGGCCTGCTGGTGTTCATAACCCAGGAGCGCGATGTTATTGAGATCCTCAAGACCGAACTGGCGGTTCAGGTCCTGATCGATATAACGTCGATTGAGCCCATTGGCCCTAGGGTTGGTTAGGTGCAATTCGGTGGTGAAGGTTGAGCGTGCCACCTGCGCCGGATCCGAGCGCCAATGCTTTAACAGATGAACACCGGTCAATTCATTACCATGGGTGCCACCGGTAATGGCAACCTGCTTAATGTGCGGCATAGTACTCAACCTCGAAGGGACAAAAGGGCAATCGAATTAGCTTAACAGCTTTAACCCAGTTGAGCCGCTGATTTTCCGTATCCAACACAGAGATTTATAGCGCGACCAACCCGGCACGCCAAGGACGACGTTCTAGGCTCAAAAACCATCGACTTGCCCGCCCGCCTTGCCCATACTGACGCGAAAATACGTCGATAGGAGACACAGATGCGCATCGCCATGATCTGGGCAATGGCCAGTAACGGCGTCATCGGACGTCAAAACAAGCTGCCCTGGCACCTGCCCAATGACCTGAAATACTTCAAGCGCCTGACCAGCGGAAAAACCGTGATCATGGGCCGCAAGACCTATGAAAGCATTGGCCGCCCGTTGCCGAATCGGATCAATATAGTCATCACGCGTGCGAATGATTTTCACGCCGAGGGCATCAAGGTGGTCAATAGTTTGCCAGCCGCACTGGAACTGGCGGCGGCCGAGACGCTGATATCCGGCGCCGAGGAAGTCATCGTGATCGGCGGTGCCGAGATTTATAAGCTCTGTCTGCCCTTGGCGGAACGCCTCTATGTAACCCTAGTGCATGCCGATGTCGATGGCGATGCGCGCTTCCCCGAGTGGGATCGGCAGGCCTATCAAGAAATCGGCCGCGAGGACTTCAGCGCGGACGGTCCCAATCCCTATGACTATTCCTTTGTGGTGTTTGACAAGATTCGCCACTGAGGGCGCCGCCCGGCTTTATTCCAGTGGCGTGTCGGGCAGATTACGAATCTGCCTGACAATCAGCAGCGCCGCTATGGAGCAAACGCAGATGCCCAGCAGTATCGGCAACAGGGTGTCGTTATAAAACCAACCCACCAGAGCCGACACCAGCACGGCGACCACATTCGATACCGAACCCACCACCGCAGCGCCGATCCCGGCCATCCGTCCAAGTGGCACCATCGCCAAGGCGTTCAAATTGCCGAACAGAATGCCGACGCAAAAAAACATCAGAAAACCCAAGCCCATAAAGGCCCACAAGGGTGGAATACCCTGATTCACAAAGGCGATCAGGGTCAGCAGCGTGGTAAAAAATAGCAGGCCCCAGAGGCCAGTAACCGTCAGACGCTCGGCGCCAAAGCGCACCACCAGACCACTGTTTGCAAAGGACGCAACACCGATGCCAAAGGCTAGGGCGCCGAAGTAGAACGGGAAAGCCTCGCCGAGTTGGTATATACCCTGGAAAATGGCCTGCGCGGAGGCTACATAGGATAACAGGGCCCCGAAAATCAGCCCTGCCGTAATCGAGAAACCCAGTACCCTCGGGTGATGCACCACCGCGACGGTGGTGCGCCAGATGGCTTGCACGCGAAACGGCCGCCGATTGGCAACGCCTAAGGTTTCTGGCTGTCTTATCACCAACCAGAGTGCGGCAATGGTCGACAGGACAATAAACAAACCAAAGATGGCGCGCCAACTGAACGCCAGCAGGACTGCCTGACCGACCAGAGGGGCCACCATCGGCACCATGATAAAGACCATCATAACAAAGGACATTACCCGCGCCATGGCGTCGCCAACATAGATATCGCGTACCAATGCCAGTGATGCGATACGCGGTCCGGCGACACCAATGCCCTGGAGCACTCGACCGACCAGTAACATCGGTAAACTGGTCGCCGTCATGGCCAACATGGAACCGAGACAAAATAATAGGATGCCGGTGAGGATGCCGAACTTTCGGCCATAGGAGTCGGACAGGGGCCCGAAAAAGAGCTGTCCAAATGACATGCCAAATATCAGCGAGGTAATCACCCATTGAGTCTGACGCATATCCTGAACACCCAAATCGCTGGCTATCTGCGGCAGGGCGGGCAACATTGCATCGATACTCAGCGCCACCAACGAGCTGATCAGCCCGACTAGGGCAATAAACTCGGCGAGCGGAGGTGAGGCTTTGGTTCGAGCTTGGGACGAGGCGGTCATGTTGTTCCTACGGGGCGAACTTCGGCCGCGCAGTCTAGCACAGCCGATGGCCGGCTCTAGGCTTTTGTTCATCCTTGCCCCGTCCTGAACGAGCCGCCGGCGACGAACCTGCAAACAAAAATTTACAGGCCGATATAAAAAAACCGCGGAGCGCGGTTTTTTTATTTTAGCAACTAGCGTGGACCGATTGCTCGAGCCTTAGCGTTGCCACACATCGCGCAAACCGATGGTCTTGTTAAACACCAGGGCATCGTCCGTAGAATCGAATCGATCGACGACAAAGTAGCCTTCACGCTCAAACTGAAAGCTGGCTTCCGGTGCGGCGGTCTTGAGACTGGGTTCGACAATACAATCGGTCAGAATCGACAATGAATCGGGATTGATAAAGCTCATGAAATCATTGTCGCCCTTATCCGGGGTCGGATGATTAAAGAGTCGGTCGTAGACCCGCACCGTGGCCGGCAAGCCGTGCTCGGCCGATACCCATTGGATCACGCCGCGCGGCTTGATGCCGTCGATGTTATTGCCGACCGAGTCGGCAACCACCGTCGCCTGAATTTCGCTGATTTGGCCGTCGGCATCTTGGCTAAAACTTTCCGCCTTGATGATATAGGCACCGCGCAAGCGCACGTAATCGCCGGGCACTAGGCGTTTGAATTTCTTGCGCGACAGGCTGCTATCCAGATTAAAGTCATCCCGGTCGATCCACAATTCTCGACTCAGCGGGACATCACGCTCACCCAGTTCCGGCTTATTCGGATGGGCTGCCATGCTCAGTATCTCTTGATGACCCTCAGGCAGATTGGTCAACACGACCCGCAGCGGGTTCATCACCGCCATCGCGCGCGG
>JBLHFL010000077.1:0-8550 GCA_047618105.1 Granulosicoccus sp. | reverse complement strand
AACTATCCCGCCGACAGTGCCGCCGATGGCCAATGGGCAACCGCGCGCCAGCACATCAGCGCGCTGGCCTTGGCTTTCGGTCAGCTATCGGAACAGCAGCAGGTGCCCAACTTCAGCCAGTAGCGGGACAGGCAGTGCCCACCGCGTTAAAAATTCTGACTGATTTGCGCGAAAATGGCCTTGATATAACGCGTTTCGGGCACCGCCGGTAAGACAGGATGATCGGCCCCCTGACCGCCTTCGGCGAGAATCACGACATGCCGGTCCAGCTTACGGCCGGCGCTGCGAATCATGTCGCGCAAGCGTTCGTTGTCCAGATGCATTGAGCAGCTCGCACTGACTAATATCCCACCATGATTGACCAGCTTCATCGCCATCTCATTTAAGCGCTGATAAGCACGCTCACCGGCGGCCATGTCCTTACGACGGGTAATAAAGGCCGGTGGATCCACTATTACCACATCGAAGCGGGTTTTTTCCGCATGCAGCCGCTCTAGTACCGCAAAGGCATCACCGGCCAGGGTATCGACCCGGTGCGCACAGTTGTTGAGCTCGGCATTGGCCATCACGCCCTGCAAAGCCAATTGGGAGGCATCGACACAGGTCACGGCGCTAGCGCCTAGAGCAGCCGCGGTGATGCCCCAGCCGCCGACATAACTGAACACGTCTAGAACGGTGCGATCCTTGGCCCACTGGGCCGCTAGGAGCCGGTTGGGGCGATGGTCATAGAACCAACCGGTTTTCTGGCCAGTCATCAGTGGCGCCAAGAAACGTACCCCATTCTCAATCAATTCAACCTGTTCCGGTACCTCACCAAAGGCCACCTCGACATAGTTGTCGAGCCCTTCCGAGGCGCGCATCTTGCCGTCGTTTTTAACCAGAATGCCGCGCGGCTGCACCAAACGTTGCAAGTGTTCGAGTATCACCGGCAAGCGCTGCTCCATGCCGGCCGTCGAGACCTGGACTGTGAGCACATCATTGAAGCGGTCGATCACCAGCCCTGACAGGCCATCGCTGTCGCCATACACCCAACGATAGCAGGGTTGTTCAAAGCATTGGTCACGCAACGCCAAAGCTTGCTTGAGGCGGTTTTTAAGCACCGAACTGGATAAACTCCGATCCATCTGGCGGGACACCAGACGGGCACAGATCAGCGCCTGTGGATTGACCATAAAACTGCCTAGGCCCTTACCGGCAAAGTCGACTGCATTGGCAATTGAGCCTGATTCAAAGACCTGCAGCGGTGATTTGCTGAGGTCTATTTCATTGCTGTAGATCCAATGATGGCCCGAGCGGATTCGCCGTTCGGCGCCCTTATTAAGATGCAATACTTGAGTGGTCAACGGCTAAACCTTTTTTAATAAATCTAATGAAACGCCCCTGCACATCGGCAGGTGACTGCTAAACTTTTGGCTATTAACGGCCCATTTAAAGACCTAACTATGAGCATAGAACTGGATCCGGATCAGATCGGTCAAATACTGCAGGGTATCAACATTCCCCCTCAGCCCCAGGTGATGGTCGACTTACAGCTGGAACAGTACCACCCCAGACCCGATATCAGCCGTATCGCCAACCTAATTGCACAGGATGTCGGTCTGGCCGGTGCCATGTTAAAAATCGTCAATGCACCGGCCTTTGGCTTGGCCAATACCATTAGTTCGGTAAAACAGGCTACCGTATTATTAGGTATCAAATCGGTGGTCAACATCATTAATGGTATCAGTATTCGAGGGCAATTGAGCGATGAAGATATAGTGGGGCTGAATAATTTCTGGGACACCTCCATGGACATCGCCGTGGTCTCGCAGAATGTCGCCCGTCAAATCGGTTTGCAGGAGACCGACGATGCCTATTGCCTCGGTTTGTTTCACAACACCGGCATGGTGTTAATGAAGCAACGCTTCCCAAACTATATGGATGTTCTGCAGCAGGCCTACGCTCAGGATGCCGAACGGGTCATCGATCTGGAAAACCAATTTTTTAGTACCAATCATGCCGTCATCGGTTACTACACTGCTCGCTCATGGCGCCTGCCCCATCTGATCTGCGACGCGATTGCCGATCACCATAATATCAACCAACTGTTTGCGCGCGACACCGGGGCCGATGCAGCGAAAAAAACCTTGCTGTCGGTGTTAAAGATTGCCGAATATATCTGCGCCAGCGGCCCGGCGCTGGGTAAGGTACGAGACGACTATGAATGGACCCGAATCAAGGGTTACATTTATGAATTCACCGGTCTAGGACCCTACGATATCGATGCCATGATCGACCAATTCAGTGAGATGGGCATCGGCTCGGTTATTGCCTGGCGCTAGGTATCAAAACCGCCAGCAACGAGCTGTCACGCACAGCAACAAAATACGGATTGAGTATATCTTCCTTACCGTAGACTAATGGTTCGCCGTTCCATTGCACAATGGCACCCCCGGTTTGCGCCAGGATCGCTTGGGGCGCGGCCGTATCCCATTCACAGGTCAGGCCCAAGCGAGGATAGAGGTCCGCGCCACCTTCGGCCAGCCGGGCAAACTTCAGTGCACTGCCCAATGATTCGGTCTCGACCCGATACCCTGCGCCGGTTAAATGTTCCCGCCAAGCGCCCGCCCAGGTCGAACGTCGCGAGCCCAAAGCGACCAGACGATTGGCTACGCGGGCGGCCGGCAGCGGCGACTGCGCCTCGGGTGTGCCCGAAAAGGCACCGGTGCCCTCGCCACCCCACCAGGCCTGAGCCGTCGTCGGCCTGTAGAGTAGGCCAAAGACGGGTCGCTGGTGCCACATCAGGGCGATATTGATAACAAACTCATCGGATCGATGCAAAAATTCTCGGGTACCGTCCATCGGGTCGATCAGCCAATAGAGCGGCCAATCTTTGCGGGTTTGGTACTCTGGTAAGGCCTCCTCCGACACCACTGGACAATCGACTATAGCGCCCAATCCCGCAACGAGGATATCTGAGGAACGGATATCGGCCGCCGTCACCGGGCTGTTATCCGCCTTAGCCACCTGCTGCCAGAGCCGCTCATCACGATAGATGGTCAATATCGCGTCGCCGGCCACAGCGGCCAGTTGATACAGGGCGCTGATTTGCAGTGCCGTCAAGGGTAATCGTGGCGCAGAGGTTGCGTGCAGTGGGATCATTGTGGACCTTAACAGAAAGCGCTGGAGCGCGAGATTCTAACACGTGGCCCGGCTTGCTTACCCGACCTCTACCGGCAATAATCGAGTTAATTAGTGTCCGGACCTTGCATATTGATGGCAACGACCGCATCTTGATTGCCGCTCGTTAGGCACTTTTACACTGAGATCACCGCCCTGTAACACCCGAGCACGTGCCCAATACCTTAGCGGTGGCCGAACCGACATTTAATATAATTCAGGAGCCCAAAGCGTGAGCGCCAAGACTGAAGCGAAGGAAGAGATCCGACTCGATAAGTGGCTCTGGGCTGCGCGGTTTTTTAAAACCCGGGTCCAGGCCAAAGCGGCCGTTGAAAGTAATAAGGTGCATTACAATAAAGCGCGCGCCAAGCCCAGCCGGAGTGTGGAGATGGGCGCCATCTTGCGTTTACAGCTCGGGTCAGAGGAAAAGACCATTGTTGTGACTCAGGTTCATGGCCATCGTCGTGGCGCCCCTGAGGCCCAGGCCATGTATTTGGAAACCGACGCGTCGGTGGTCAAACGCCAGGAGAATGCCGAGCAACGCAAAACGATGAACCTGACATCGCACGCTCCCGATCACCGCCCCAACAAGAAAGAACGGCGCGATCTGATCCGCGTGAAATCCAATATGAACGATTCCTAGCCAGGCCTCAATAATGACTGTACTCGATAACACCACGCGTTTTTTATTTGCAGATTCCGCCGTCCGGGGGGAACTGACTCAACTGGATCGTTCAGTGTCTGAGGTGCTCAGCAAGCATCATTACCCGGCTGCCATTCAACCGCTGCTCGGCGAATTTATGGCGGCAGCGGCGATGCTCAGCGATACCATTAAGTTTGAGGGCACCCTGTCTCTCCAGGTGCGCGGTTCCGGCCAGGTGCGCTCGCTGATGGCTGAGTGCCGGGACAATCGCGCCTTGCGCGCACTGGCCCAATATAATGATGACTTTGATGACAGCGGCCCCATTCTCGGCGAAGGTCAGATGGCGATCACCATTGAACCGAAACAGGGCCATCGCTACCAGGGTGTGGTCGAAATTAACGACTCCGACCTGGGCTTAGCGCAGGTGCTAGAGGGTTATTTTCAGCGCTCCGAACAGATTCGAACGCGCATTTGGTTGTTTGCCGATCAGCATAAGGCGGCCGGGCTTATGTTGCAGGCAATGCCGCAGTCGGCCAGCGAGAGCAGCCTGAATGATGCCGACGATGACGATGATGATAGCTGGTCCCGCTTGGTTATCTTGGCCAGCACCCTAAAGCCGGAGGAGATCTTTGGCCTTGAGGCCGAAACGGTGTTACATCGTCTGTTTCATGAGGAGCCTGTCCGGCTTTATCCGCCGCGACCGTTAGAATTTGAATGCACCTGCAGTGCCGATCGATCGGGCAATGCCATCATTACATTGGGCGCCCCAGAAGCATTGGCACTGATCGAGGAACTGGGCCATATTGATATCGATTGTCAATTTTGCCATGAACGCTATATCTTCGGGGCTGACGACGTTAATAGATTGTTCTCAGCAAGCTCAGACGACACGCTCAATTAAGCCGGCTCGCGGTTATAGGGGCCAGTCCGGACTCACTACTCTGCAAATACCTTATCGCCCAGCTGATCGACCATCAGGCGAGCCTTGCTCAGGCTGATGGTCGATGCTTCGGCTTCGCTGGGCATTATATCGGCCCGCACAAAGGTATGGCTTTGCAGCACCTCGCCATCCTTTTCGATAATTCCACTGACGCGATACTGAGATCCTTCTGCTTTGGGGGCCGCACAAATGCGGTAACCTTTGTACTCGGTCCATTCATAATGCGGAACCTTCGGTGCTTTCGTTTTCGTTAACCAGCCAAACATTGGACACATCCTCAGAAGTTTACTGCCATTGGGGTCATTATCAGGCGTCAGTTGGGTACTGCATAGCGTTAATTCGGCTATTTATTTTGCATCGGAGAGCGGAACAGGCTGCAACCGGGACCAAGTGTTACCTTTTGACCACAAGTGTTACCGAATACCACGATGGGCAGGAGCAAATCTGACGCTTCCTGTACAAAAAATAGCCTTGATTTTTTAAGTGGTTGATTTTAAAGGAATTTAATAATATGGCACACAGAATGCAATATCATATTCAGAACGAATAGAGGCCACCCGCCAACAAAAACAATAATAGGGTGGATGTAAGAACAATAAGCGCCTACCTAAAAACAATAATAAGGGCGCTGTTTTTATTCCTGGTTCCATAAAAACAAAAAAGAACCAGTCAGCTATTATGTCGGTCCAGTGAGCCTTTCGCTGGATATGTCTGTTTTTCCTGCCAAAATCACAACCCACCCAAATTAATTTGATCGATGAATGCGAGCCCATTGTACTGTGCTTAGTGCGTTTCTCGGGTCGACACTGCCTGAGCAATGCCTTATCGACCGCCCCGTATTGGCCGTAAGGGGAACCACACAGCGCGACCTGCTTTGCCTAGAAAGGTCGCGCCTGGGCCTCAGGCTTGCTCAGGGCTATACCAACCGGCCAGCTCCTCGGTCAAAACTGCCGTCAGCATTGCCATGCCCAGCTCGCTATCGTTCAGGCAGGGAAGCAGGGTGCAATGTTCGCCACCGGCCTCTTCAAAGGTCTCCACGCCCTCCATGCCGATTTCTTCCAAGGTTTCCAAGCAGTCGGTGGCAAAACCAGGCGTTAGCACCAGCAAATTCTTAACGCCTTGCGCCGGCAATGCCGCAAAGGTATCCGAGGTGTAGGGTTGCAGCCACTTGGCGGGGCCAAAGCGGCTTTGAAAGCTGATCAATACCCGATCGGTCGGCCAACCCAGCGCCTCGGCCAGCAAGCGTCCGGTGACCTGGCAATGGCAATAGTAGGGATCGCCCTTGGGCAGCGATTCTTTCGGCAAACCGTGAAACGACAACAAAATCTTATCGGGTTCCTCGGTCACGCTGGCCAAATGCGCTTGGACTTGAGCGGCTAAGGCGCCGATATAGGCCGGGTGGCGATACCAGGGGTGGGCGATTCGAATGGTTGGCTGCCAGAGTTGGGCCTTGAGATAATCAAACACCGCATCGCTCACCGAGGCGTTGGTCGTTGCCGAGTATTGCGGATAGAGTGGTACGACCAAAATCCGGTCGCAGCCTTGCTTGGTCATCGCGGCCATCTTTTCCGAGAGACTGGGGTTGCCATAGCGCATAGCATAATCGACCACCAGGTCGGGCCATTGCAGGGCCAATTGATGAGACTGCGCAGCAGTAAAATAGCGCAGCGGGGATTCATTATCGGCCTCACGCCAAATTTTCTTATAGGCCGCTGCCGAGCGCTTCGGCCGAGTATTGAGGATGATACCGTGTAAGATCGGCAGCCAAATTAGCCGCGGAATATCGACCACCCGACGATCGGACAGGAACTCCTTTAAATAGCGCCTGACGCTAGATGTACTAGGGTCATCGGGTGTCCCCAAGTTGACCAGTAGTAGGCCGATTTTACCCGTTTTTACATCGGGGTGATTGGTCGGTAAAGTCATAGTGATTGCAACCAGAATTGAAAGCCTGTTAGTGTAACAAGAATCTTGCACAGCATAGGATAAAAGATCATCCCAACCGACGCTGCACCCCTGTTGACGGGGCCCAGGGTCGAGATACACGGGGTCGCAGCCCGACCAGCTGTGCCGTTCTCACGCCGGCTATATACGTAGCCAACCGACTATAAGATCTCAGGCCGACTATGAACCCATGGGTCCTGCTCACCTTCGCTGTACTCTACTTTGCCTGTCTCTTCGGCATTGCCCTGTTTGGCGACTCAGGCCGCGGGCAACAGGCCACTCGCCGCTACAACCACCTTATCTATGCCCTGAGCCTGTCGGTCTACTGCACCAGCTGGACCTTTTACGGTGCCGTTGGCACCGCCGCGACCTCCGGTTGGTCGTTCTTGGCGATCTATCTTGGCCCCCTGCTGGTCTTCGTCTTTGGCCAGAGTTTAATTCAGAAAATGATCCGCGTCGGTAAACGGCAAAACACCACGTCCATTGCCGACTTCCTATCATCTCGCTACAGTAAAAGCCGCGGTGTCGCCCTACTCACCACATTAATTTGTACCCTGGCCGGTGTGCCCTATATCGCACTGCAACTAAAGGCGGTGACCAATTCAATCCAGGTCCTATCCTTCCGCGCCGCTGAGCTACCCTTTACCGCCTCGAAAACCTCCTTCTTTGTGGCAATATCGATGATCGGCTTTGCCACCCTCTTTGGCACCCGCCAGGTCGATGTGTCCAAACATCACCACGGCATGATGCTGACCATCGCCTTTGAATCAGTGGTCAAGCTGACGGCACTCGTCTTCCTGGCGCTGTATGTTATTTTCGTGTTTTACAGTGGACCCCGGGAGTTTGCCAGCGAACTGGTCGCCACCCAAACCTTTATCTGGCCTGGGTTTTCGCTCAGCTTTTTAACCCAGCTGCTATTAGCCGCTGGCGCCATCCTGATTCTGCCGCGTCAATTTCATGTTATGGTCGTGGAAAATATCCACCAAGACCATTTAAAAACGGCTCGCTGGGTGTTTCCGATCTACCTGATCCTGATCAGTCTCGTGGTCCTGCCGATCGCATCGGCAGGATTGCGGCTGTTCCAAGACAGTCAGATTGATGCCGACACCTTTGTTCTGCTATTGCCTCAGGCCGGCGGCCAAGTCTGGCTAACCCTCTTGGTGTTTATTGGAGGCTTCTCGGCCTCAATGGCTATGATTGTGATCACCACCATCACCCTCTCAACCATGCTCAGCAACGATGCGGTATTGCCCTTCCTTATCAAGAAGCGATTGTCCGCCGATCGCGCCAATGTCGGTTCTTGGCTGCTCATTATTCGACGTATGGTTGTGGTCACGGTTATCTTGGCCGCCTGGCTCTACAACCTTAGTTTCGGCGATACCGAGGCCCTATCGGTGATCGGCCTCTTGGCTTTCTCGCTGATGGTGCAATTGCTGCCATCGTTGATCGCCGGCCTCTATTGGCGGACCGCGCATGTACGCGGCGCTTATGCGGGCATGACACTGGGCAGTTTAGTCTGGAGCTGGACCCTCTTGATCCCGATGCTCAGCGAGGCGGGCTTTGTCGCGCCAGAATTGCTCAGCGCAGGCCCCTGGCAGATCAGCTGGCTACGGCCGGAGTTTTTGTTTGGCTTCACCTTTACCGACGCCCTGAGCCATGGCGTATTTTTCAGTTTAACCGCTAATATTGCTGGCTTAATTTATTTCTCCAGAACCGCGACCACCACATTGGCGGATCGTCTCCAGGCTTCGGCCTTTGTCCAGCTAGATGAGCAGTTACTGCGCTCAGACCTAAACCATAAAAACCCGCTGGTGAAAGCGGGCGAGCTAGTATCCATGTTGGAACGTTTCGCTGGGGTCGGTCA